>CAZPFW010000001.1:0-96703 GCA_964586065.1 uncultured Candidatus Saccharibacteria bacterium
ATTTTATTAATATCCCAGTCAAGATGAATAATGAAAACTTTGGCAGAGAAGATGCCCAGTATACGTTTTCGGGATGGATAAAATTAAATAAGCATAATACGACGGGAACAAGTGTCATATTCGGAATGGCATATTACAACGGATTTGGTATGATGATTAGTTCGGACGGAGCGACTTATACCAGAATCTCGACATATTTTAGAAATGTAACGGGAGTTTATACAACAAATTCGGTTAATTTGGAGGTGGACAGATGGTATCATATCATCTCCGTCTTGGATAAACCGAATTCACAGATAAGACTCTTTATTGACGGTAATTTGGTTCATCAAAGAATAATAACCAATGACGAATTCTTATACGTGGATCGTGCCTTTCAAATGAACGGAGCGTCTCAACCCTCCGGAAATGGTCCATGGGCTCGATTGGACGCGGTTTTTGACGATTTCAGGATCTATTCTCAAGTTCTCGATTCTTCTCAAATAAAACAACTCTATGCCCGAATAATGAAGTAAGAATCCATTGAAGAGGTGAAATTTTCAACAATTGATTATTGCCTCTTTTTTTGTTATCATCATTAATTATGAGAAATTATAAAAAGACAGCTTTGTTTGTAACAGTAATCGGGCTTATCGCAATAAGTTTCATGCTCGGTTACTTTGCGAAAGAAATAAAGACCGCAAAATCGTTTTTTGAACCCAAAGAGACTGATATCTCTTTAATGATGGAGGCTTATTTAAAGTTGAAAAGAGGATTCGTTGATCCTGAAAGACTGGATGAGAAAGAATTGGTTTACGGTGCGATAAACGGAATGGTCAACTCTCTTGATGATCCTTACACGATATTTCTAAATGAAGAGGATACAAAAAGATTCATAGAAGATGCGGAAGGTAAGTTTGAAGGAGTTGGAATGGAAGTTGGGTTAAGGGACGATCAATTTCAAGTAATAGCTCCACTTAAAGATACTCCAGCTGATAAATCGGGACTCTTGCCGGGAGATAAGATATTGGAGATAGACGGAGTTGATGTAAATAACCTTTCGGTCGATAAGGCGGTTAATTTAATCAGAGGACCAAAAGGAACAGAGGTAAGACTTCTTATCTTAAGAGATGGTTGGGGTCAGCCCAAAGAGTTTGTTATCATTCGAGACGTAATAGAGATTAAATCGATTGAATGGGAGCTGATAGGCGACGATATCGCTCACATTAAGTTGTATCACTTCTCAAAGAACACCGATGCTGAATTCAAGAAGATCGCATTGGACATATTAGGTAGTGGGGCCAAGGGTATCATTCTTGACATGAGGAACAATCCGGGAGGATATTTGGAAGTGGCCAAGCAGATTGGCGGCTGGTTTATGGAGAGAGGCGAAGTTTTTGTGATAGAAGACTCGATAAGAGAGAAAAAAGAGGACAAGGCACCGGGTACTGGGAGACTTTCTCAACATAAAATAGTGGTTCTTATCAATCAAGGATCGGCTTCAGCTTCGGAGATTTTAGCCGGAGCTTTAAGAGACAACAAAGGAACTCTTTTAGTGGGGGAGAAATCTTTCGGTAAAGGATCAATTCAAAGTTTGGAACGTTTGAGCGATGGTTCATCTGTTAAGATAACCACGGCTTATTGGTTGACTCCGAAAGGAGAAAGAATTTCAGATAAAGGGTTGGAGCCTGATATAAGGGTGGAAATGTCTCCCGACAGCTACGGCCAAGGAGATGATATTCAGCTTGAAGCGGCTATTGAAGCAATCAAGGGAATGATATAGAATACATTTAATTACTTAATAAATAGAGAAAAGACAATGAAGGTAATTCTTCTTAAAGATGTAGAAAAACTTGGTAAAAGGCTTGAAGTGAAGAATGTTGAGAGTGGTTATGCCAGAAATTATCTTATACCCAATGATTTAGCCAGACCGGCAACCAAAGAGACTTTGAAATGGCTTGAAATTCAGAGGGAGATAGCAAAAGAAAAGCAAGGAGAAGAGCTTAAGAAGTTACAATCTCTTATTGCAAAAATTGAAGGACAAGAGATTCATTTTTCGGTAAAAGTTGGAGAGAAAGGACAATTGTTTGAATCGATTACGGCTCAAAAGATAAAAGACGCTCTTGAAGATGAGGGTTTTGAGTTGTCAAAGGACCAGATTCAACTCAAGGAACCTATAAAAGAATTGGGAGAGTTTACGATAAAAATTAATTTTGATCATAGTTTGGAAAGCTTTGTGAAGGTTATAATTACCAAAGATTAAATGGAGGTTTTTGCGATTACCCGCTCTTTTTGAAAGAAGGTGTGTTTGATCGCAAGCATCTTTTTTAAATGCCCAAAATCATATTTGTTGCAGGAGGAGTTATGTCCGGAATTGGGAAAGGAGTGGCCACGTCCAGCATCGGTAAAATATTACAAGGAAGAGGTTTTAAAGTGACTGCGGTGAAGATTGATCCTTATGTCAATGTTGATGCGGGAACCATGGACCCGATAGAACATGGAGAAACGTTTGTAACCGATGATGCAATAGAGTGCGATCAAGATATAGGAAATTATGAGAGATTCCTTTCTCAAGACTTGTCGGAAGCCAATTATATGACAACCGGGAAGGTTTATCTCGAATTGATTAAGAAAGAGAGGGCTTTCAAGTTTAATGGGAAATGCGTTGAGGTTGTTCCTCACGTTCCCAATGAAGTTATTTCAAGAATAGAGAGAGTTGGTAAGAAGACAAATTCTGATTTTGTTCTAGTTGAGATAGGAGGAACCGTAGGGGAGTATCAGAATCTGATATTTTTAGAAGCTGCCAGAATGATGCGTTTAAAGAATCCTAAGCGAGTTCTTTTTATCTTGGTTACTTATCTTCCAGTTCCGGCTATGATCGGAGAGATGAAGACAAAGCCGACCCAAACGGCAGTCAGGACGTTAAATGAGGCGGGGATTCAGCCGGATATCATCATGGGCAGATCCGTCTTTCCTTTGGATACTCCAAGAAAAGAGAAGATCTCCACTTTTTGCAACATAGATCCGAAAGATGTCATCTCGGCTCCGGATGCCGATCTGATATATGAAATTGCTCTTAATTTCGAGAAAGATAATTTAAGCGGTCGAATACTGAATAAGTTTGGGTTGAGATCCAAAAAGAAAGATCTGAGTGAATGGGAGGATTTTGTAGCGAAAATTAAGAAAGCGGAAAAACCTTTAAAGATAGCGATTGTCGGCAAGTATTTTGAAAATGGAGACTTTACTTTGACAGATTCTTATATCTCCGTTAACGAATCGATAAAATATGCTTGTTGGCAACTCTCGAGAAAGCCGGAGATTATTGCGATATCGGCGATCAGATATGAAAAAACCCCTTCATTATTGAAAGAGCTCTCCGACTATGACGGAGTGATAATACCTGGTGGCTTCGGATTAAAGGGTAATGAAGGAAAAATGAAAGCGATAAGATATTGTAGGGAGAATAATATCCCACTACTCGGGATTGCTCTCGGAATGCAACTCATGGTGATAGAGTTTGCAAGAAATGTTTGTCAATTGAAAGGTGCTAATACGACCGAAGTTGATCAAAAATGCACCGACCCGATCGTAGACCTTCCCAAAAAATTCAAGAAGATGCGAATCGGATCTTTTCCTTGCCAAATACTACCAAGAACGATTACCGCTAAGAGCTACGAAGAAGCCGAAACCTCGGAAAGACACAGGCACAGTTTCGAAATTAACAATGATTATAGGGACATCTTGGAATCAAACGGAATGAAGGTAGCGGGCATTAATCGAGAGAGAGATTTAATTGAGATTGTCGAGTTGGATAATCATCATTTCTTTGTTGGGGTTCAGTTTCATCCTGAATTTAAATCAAGACCACAAAAACCACACCCACTTTTCAGAAAGTTTATTGAATCTTGTATATAAAAATCGCTTCTTGGAAGCGATTGAATGATCATTTTCAACTTTATCTCAAATCGACTTAATCAAGAGGGTCAACGTTTACCATCTTTACCATCCTACGCCTTCCGTCAAATCCCTTTTTCTTGACGGTAGAAAATCTTACCATACCGTCTTTAAGTGCAAAAAGAGTGTCGTCATTACCTCTTTTCACGTTTTTACCCGGAACGAACTTAGTTCCTCTCTGTCTTACAATAATAGAACCCGCCTTAGCGACTTGTCCTCCATAGAGTTTAACTCCAAGGTACTTTGGTCGTGAATCTCTACCAAGTTTAGTTGTTCCCGAAGCTTTAGTTGTTGCCATAAAAAAATAAGTAGTTACAGTAAGATGCTATCAAAAATCAGCCATTTTGTCAAAGAAAATCAGAAAGAATTAATACTCCTTTTAGGAGTGATTATGATATCGTCACTCTCTTACGCTTTTGGATATGTAGTTGCTAAAACCGAAAGCAGAGAGTATCTTGAAATTGAAGAACCAGTAATGGAACAGATAGATGAAATCACCAGGACACATAGGTATAATTCTTGACGGGAACAGGCGGTGGGCACTTGAGAAAGGTCTTCCTTCATTTGAAGGTCATATTAAGGGATTGGAAGCCGTAAAAAAGACAGTAAAGCATGCTCAAAAGAGGGGAGTTGAGATACTCTCGCTCTTTGTCTTTTCAACCGAGAATTGGAAAAGAAGTAAGGAAGAGGTTGATTTCTTGATGAGCTTGATTGAAAAGTTGTTTAGAGATGAATATCAAAAGAAAGATCTTTTTGATAAGATTAAAGTTAGAGTGGTAGGGGAGAGAGATAGAATTTCCAAAAAGATAAAAGAGATTATTGAACAAGTTGAAGAAGAGACGAAGAATAATAGTGACATGGTACTCAATATCGCCTTAAGTTACGGTGGAAGAGCGGAAATTATTGAAGCGATAAGAAAAATAGTGGATAAAAAAATCTCTCCCGAAGATATTGATGAGAGAGTCATGAGGGATAATCTTTCAGTCCCGGATTTAGATTTAATAATAAGGACCGGATATGAGCAACGATTATCCAACTTTTTTATATGGCAAGCAGCTTATTCCGAGCTCTGTTTTCCAAACAAATATTGGCCCGATTTCAACGAAAAAGATCTTGATGAGGCGATAGACGAGTATAATCAAAGGCAGAGAAGATTCGGTAAATAATTAATCAATAGAATGATACTTACGATGAATGTCGCGTAATCTTTTACTTGTGACAGATGCGTATATTTGAGTTGTTCCTATGCTTTTATGTCCCAAAAATTCTTGAATTTCTCTCAAGTCGACTCCTTGAGACAGAAGATGAGTGGCAAAACTATGACGTAATGTATGAGGGACGGTAAATGAAGGCAATCCAGTCATTACTGAATATTTTTTAACCAGATTTTCAATAGATCTCACTGACAAACGTCTGTCAGCTTTTTTCGGACCTTTATAATTTATGAACAGAGCCTTTTCTTTGTCATTCCTGGTGTCAATATACCTCTTTACCCATTTAAGGGCTCTATCGGAGAGATAAACGGGTCTGGGACGTTCTCCTTTACCTATTATGACTATCTCCAAATCTTTCTCATTTATTTTGATCTGATCTCTGTTGAGCGAAGCGAGCTCGGCCACTCTTAATCCGGTTGAAAAGAAGAGTTCCAATATAGCTCGATCGCGTAATCCTGTCGGAGTTGATGTGTCCGGAGCGGATAAGAGCTTCTTTACTTGTTCCAATGTTAAGAATTTAATCGATCGATCGCTTGATTTGATCTTGGACAGCTTGATCTTTTCAGCCGGATACGATCTTATATCTTTATCGGTTAAGAATTTCATGAAATTCCTAATAGCTATTAGATAATAGTTTTGAGTACTTCGCTTTAATGGTTTATTTGTTTTCGGGTTGATTCTTTTCGAGAGGTGAACTCTGAAGTCCCAAATAATCTTTTCGGAAAGTTCGTGAGGCTTTATATCGTCGATCTTATTCTTTTTAAGCCATTTAGTGAAAGCGGAAAGAAAACGAGAGTAAGTCTCTTGACTCTTGTTGCTTAATCCTTTCTCTATATCAAGATGTTCTAAGAAAGGTCTTATATGTTCAATTAAAGGCAGATCGCTTGTTTTCATAATCTTAAACTTCGATAAAGTAACCTTATGCGAAGTATCTTATAATAATATATCAAACTCCCCTTGAGCTTGTCAACACTATTTTTTCTTAACTCCGTCAACTATTATCTCCCAAATCTTTCTTGTGGTGGTTTTACTCGAACCTTTTATCTCTTCTTTAACCTCTTCTTTGGCTTTCTCAACATCGCTTTTAAAGGCGTCTTTCAGTTTTTTTACTTGAATTTCTGCCCACCCTTTCATTGAATTCCAAATTGGAGCAATTCTCCAAACTATATACTTATTCCAAATCTCTATCTTCGCAAAAAGATACATCTGTTGCCATATTGTTTTAGCCTCTCTCCAAGACTCGGATATGTCATGAGATAGATCGTCTATCGGATCGGTTCCGTAAACACAACCCATCGGGATAATGGAAACTATCAAAAGGAAGATAATTATCTTTTTGTGGATCATATTATGGATATGGCTTTCTCTATTCTTGTAAGAGATTTCTTTTTGCCCAATATCGCTGCCACTTCAAAAGGACCAGCCGAAGCTTTTTTACCGGTAAGAGCCGCTCTTAGAGGCCAAAGCACCTCTCCCCTGTCTCCGTTTTCTTCCGCAAAAGGCATAATGACATCTTCAATCTCTTTTTCATTCCAAACTGAATCATCTATTTTAGACAACAAATCTCTTGTTTTGTCAAGTAACTCTTTAAGTCTCTCATCGATCATATCTTTCCATGTCAAAAGATCCTTGTCAACGATTATCTCTTTAAAGAAGAGATCTGCAAATTCAGATATCTCAGAAAGGGTTTTCATTCTTTTTTGATGAAGTACAACAACGGAGGTTATATAACCTAAAGACAACTCTTCATTGTCTGCGGATATGTATTTTTCATCTTCTTTTCTGACTAAATCTGAATTTATCAAGAATGGAAGAGCGAGTTCAGTAATTTTTTGAGGACTTAATTCTTTGATGTAGAAAGAGTTGATGTTGTCAAGCTTTTTAATGTTAAAAACGGCTCCTGATTTTTGAACCTTTTCAATAGTAAAATCGTTTATCAAAGATTCAATAGAGTAGATCTCTTTTTCAGTTCCCGGATTCCATCCGAGGAAAGAGATAAAGTTTATCATCGCTTCCGGTAGATACCCTTTCTCTTTATACTCTATTACCGACACCGATCCATGCCTTTTACTCATTTTGCTTTTATCGGGACCGAGAACGAGTGGTAGATGTCCAAAAATCGGAGAATTGATTCCAAGAGATTCTGCTATTAGTATCTGTTTTGGAGTGTTGGATATATGATCCTCTCCCCTTATGACATGAGTTATCTTCATTTCATAGTCATCAATTACAACGGCCAGGTTATAAAGCGGAGTTCGTTCGTCTTTGGCGATTACAATGTCTCCGATCGTATCTGAATCTATCTCTATATCTCCTCTGATCAGATCATGAAATTTGACTTTTTTCAGAGGAGTTCTAAGTCTTATTACGGACGACAATCCCCTCTTCTTTTTCTCCTCGATCTCACTCTTTGTTAGATTTGAACAAGTTCCGACATACTTTGGTGATTCACCTCTTCCCGCTTGGTATTCTCTTTGGACTTCAAGGTCTTCAGGCGAGCAAAAACAATAATATGCCTTATTCTCATCAATCATTTTGTTAATGTACTTTTCATATATATCCCCTCTTTCGCTTTGACGATAAGGCTCAAACTTACCGGAGTAGCTCTTTGATCCGATAATTGGACCTTCATCCCATTTCAAGCCCAACCATACGAGACTGTCAAAAATATCGTCTTCAAACTCTTTCTTTGATCTTTCTAAATCGGTATCTTCTATTCTTAGAATGAATAATCCGTCTGTTTTCTTGGCAAAAAGAAAATTGAAGAGCGCCGCTCTGGCACCGCCGATATGAAGTTTTCCCGTAGGAGAGGGTGCGTATCTGACTCTTATCTCATTCAGTTCCATTGGGTTCATTATTTTCAATCTTAATTTTGGAAAAAGCTCTTCCATATGTTCATCTTAAAAATTCAACAATATATTCCGCTATGATTTTAGCCGATCGGGGCCTGGAAAATTTAGATGCTTGATTTATCATATTTCTTCTTGCCGATGGACTTTTCATAAGGGCAACTACTTTTTGAAGAAAAAAATGAGGCGTAAGATTATCTTCTTCAATAACCAATGCACAACCGAGATCCGAATAAGAATGAGCGTTTTTGCTTTGATGATTTTGTGCCGATTCTGACAATGGGATCAATATACTGGGTTTGGCGGCGATCGCTATCTCAAATATGCTACCGGATCCAGCGCGACTTACTATTATCTCCGATATAGAATAGGCGCAACGAAGTTCTTTTTCATTCAAGAACGGCAAGAGATGGTAAGAATCTTTCAAGTCTTCAGGAATAAGGAAGTCGGATTCTATTAATAAGTTATCGTAATTAAGGGACCCACATTGATGGATTACTTCAAAGTTTGAGAGTAATCCCGGAAGAATCTCAAGAGTTAAGTCATTGATTCTCTCGCTACCCTGAGAACCTCCCAATATCAACAGAACAGGCTTTTCGGTTTTGAGATTAAAACAATTTTCTTCATCTTTTGACAAGGGGAGAAAAAGCTCATTCCTTACCGGATTACCGATCAGAATTAATTTTTTAGGAGGGAAGAATTCTGTTTTAGGAAATGAAGTGAAAACTTCAAGAGCAAAACGTGACAAAAATTGATTAGCCACTCCGGGAGCTATATCCGACTCATGAAGAAAAATTGGTACTTGCAATATTCTTGCAGCTAATGTTGGAGGGACAGCGCCATAACCTCCTTTACTGAAAACCAGATCCGGAGAAAGGAAGAAGATGTAAAAAAACGATTGAATCAATCCTAGAGGTGTTTTTATAAAAAGATCTATGAAATTGAAGATCTTAGAAGAAAATCCTTTATATCGTCTAATCTTTCCACTTAATACTTTTTTAACTTTTATGCCCTCCTTTTCTAAATCACTGGGAACCACCTCTTTTTTTGGTCCTATAAAGTAGAGATCAAGAGACGAGTCTATCTTTCTCAACTCTCTTGCAACAGCTATTATGGGAAATGTATGACCTCCCGTTCCTCCACCGGTAAATAATATCTTCATGATATTCTGGTTAGATTTTTTCTGTTTTTAGAGACATTAAGGAGCAATCCAACCGCTATTAACTCAGCTATTATATGTGATCCTCCATAACTAATGAACGGTAACGCTATTCCGGTCAAGGGTGCTAATTTAAGCATCGCTCCCATATTAACAAATGCCTGAATAATAATCCAGCCGGTAATTCCCGCGGCAACCAATGAATTGAATTTATCTACTGAATTTTTGCTGATTCTAAAGCCGACAAACAAGAATGAGACAAAAAGAGATAAAAGGATAAGACTGCCGATAAAACCGGTTTCTTCGGCTAGTGTTGCAAAAATCGTATCACTCATCGTTTCCGGTAAGAAACCTAGCTTTTGTTTGCTCATACCGAGACCCAAACCAAAAAACCCGCCCGATCCAATAGCTATGGATGCTTGCCTCGTCTGATAACCTAAGCCCATCGGATCATGTTCAGGATTCAAAAAAAGATTGATTCTGTTGTTGGCGTGAGGCGAGAAAAACATTATTACGGCAAAGATTGATGTCGAAAGAACCAAAAGAGTTACGGTATGCCAAGTCGGAGTTCCGGATAGGAAATAGATTAAAAGAGTAATGGCTAATATCATGGCAAGACTGCTCAAGTCCGGTTGGCGCCATAAGATAAATATGGAAGCAAGAAAAAGCGTGGCGGTTATTACAACAGGTCTCAATGATTTCTTTCTCTTTTTACCTTTAAGAGATTCTGGTATTTTAGTCATCCACGCAGAGAAAAATATTATAAAAGAGATTTTAAGAAATTCTACCGGTTGAATCATAGCGGGACCAAATTGAACCCATCTTTTTGCTCCCCCTGCGCTGAAACCGAGACCAGGGACGAATACTAAAGAAAGAAGGATTATGTTCAATAGAAGAATGAAAGATGACCATTTTTTCAAAAATCCCAAATTTATTTTGAAAGCGAAGAAACCGGCCGTTATTCCCAATAAGATGTAAATAATTTGTCGAAACAGAAAGTAATAAGGCTCATTGAACTTCTCTTGAGAATAGATTGTTGAAACACTTGTCAAGACAACTATTCCGATTAAGAGAAGGCTTCCCACAATAACTATTAAAGAATAACTGTTGAAATCAAGCTTTTTCATCTTTTACATACTTTTTAAAAAGATTTCCTCTTTCTTGGTAATCTTTAAACATATTGAAACTTGAAGCCGCCGGCGCTAAGAGGCAAGATTTTCCTTTCTCGGTCTTTAAGAAGGCTATTTCTACGGCGGTTTTCATATCTTCGGCATGGAATATGTTAAGCTTTCCTGAGACAAATTCTTCAATTTTTTTTCCCGTCTCCGGAAATAAAATCAGGTTGTTTATTGAACTTTCAACAATCTTGTCGGATAATTCCTTCAGGGAGAAACCTTTATCGACTCCCCCGGTTATCAATGTGTCAAGATCAGGTCCAATCTTGTTAATCGCCGATATTGCCGCTTCAGGAATGGTGGCCGCGGAGTCGTTATAAAAAGTTATTCCCTTGTATCGGCCAACATTTTCTAATCTATGAGGTAGAGGGGTGAACGATGAAATTGTTTCAATGATCAATTCGTCTGAAATGTCGAATATCTTTGATACGATCAAAAGCACTTCCGCGGGAACGGTGATATCTTTTCTTATTCCAAGAGGATCATTTTTGGGATTGAAAGGAATCTTTTTGGCCTTTGACTTTAATGCGATCTCTTTAACAATCGGATCTTCCTTATTGAATATCAATATGTCGTCTTCTTTTTGAAATTGAGTGATTTTAGATTTTGCGTTTACATAATCTTTAAAATTTTTATGGTGATCTAAATGATCTTTATAGAGATTAAGGATTATGGATATGTTCGGACTTTTATTTACAGTCTCTAATTGAAAACTTGAAAGCTCGTAAACATATATTTTGTCAGGATTATCATCTTTGAGATATTTGAGAGTCGGTTCGCCGATATTACCCACCAAAGAAGCATCGAGGCCTTTTTTCTTTAGAATGTTGGTTATTAGTGAAGAGGTGGTACTTTTTCCTTTAGTTCCGGTTATTCCAATAACGGTTCCTTTAACATTATCAAGGAATATGTCTGATTGAGAAGTGATAATCGTTCCTTCTTTTATCAAGGGAGTAATTCGATCAATCGGAATTCCGGGAGATTTAATGATGAGATCATATTCTTCAATGTTTTTTAAATAGTCATCTCCTAATGAGAGTTTCAGACTCTTATCACTTATAGAAAGATTTTCTTTTTTATCCGCGATAGTTATATTTGCAAAAGATCCTATCTCTTTCATAAAATTGAGTGTGTCCTCCCCTTCTCTTCCAAATCCGAGAATAAGAATGTTTTTTCCTTTGATTTCTTCTGTTTTCATATCTATATTATAAGAATATCATATTTTTAATTAAAAAAAAACAGCCTAATCAATTAGGCTGTCTCATTTCTCAAAAAGAGATCAAAAGCTCTCTTTCGAGTCAATTTACCCGAAGGAATAAACGCCTTTTTGTATAACTTAGCGACAGTTTTTAGTTGCCCTCCCTTAAATCGTGTCAGAGAGGAGAATTTTAATTGATGTCTTTCAGGAAAAACACTAAAGCTCATTCCTTCGATTTCTTTAATGCATTCCTGGTTCTCGCAAGAAGTGAACAGAATACTGGTAGAAATGTCTCCGTAAGAACGTCTCACGTAAAAGAATTTTATCTTTCTAATTCCGCATATGGGACAATCTATGTTGCTTTCAATCTCTTCTCCTCTTTCGATAAGCCATTCCAAATGAAGATGAAGTCCATTCTTTTTTTTCTTTATCGATTTTCTTTCCAGTTCTTGATAAAGCCACTTTAAAAACGGGTAATCTTGAAACATGAGAATTTCAAGTGACATCCCAGCCCTCTTACCGTTTTTAAAAAGATAAGGGTTTTTGGGAAGATATTCTTGCAACTAAACCTCCTCCTTTCTCTTTTAAAAGAACATCTCTTTTATACCTTTTTACTATCGGTTGTGCAAGCGGTCTATCTTATTTGAGATCCGGGAGGAACATTATCATCAATGAATATAACAGAAGGTTCTCCCTCTAAATCCGCAGCTAATATCATACCATTACTTTGGTATCCAAAGATTGTTTTTGGCTCCAAGTTTGCGACTATGGCGATTTTTTTATCAATAAGGTTTTCTTTGGAATACTTTTCCCCTATCCCGGCAATAATCTCTCTTTTTTCCACTCCAATGTCAACAATTAATTTTATCAATTTTTCAGAATCTTCAATTCTTTCAGCTTCTTCAACCAAGCCGACCACCAAATTAATTTTTTGAAAATCTTTAAAACTTATGCTCATATTAAATCTCTATTAATTTTTCTCCCCTGACATATATAATTTTAGTATTTTCAAAGATTTCAACCATGAATTCTCCTAAAGGCTCGTCGTTTCCATGAATTAAAATCCGAGGAGATTTTTCAGATATGTACTCACGCAAGCCCAAAAAACCCAACTCAGAAGAGTTTTTTAAATTATCATTTATTCCATAAGGCGGTGAATGAGAGATCATAACATCAACTCGAGGAAACTCTTTTAACAGTTTTATCGATTCCTCTTGAGTAAAAGAGTTTGGCTTTGAATTTCCATCAATAACCGACCCTTGAAAACCTCCGAACAGAATTCCGTTATATTTGTAAGTCTTAAGATGAAGATCCTCAACGCCGAGTTTTCCGAAATAGGTTCCAGAGCATTTATCTCCATAGACACCGATTTTGGGTATCTCTGTTATAAATTCAAGCTCAGATAAAGAAAAAAGATCTAAATCTCCGAGGAGGCAGATTAGGTCCAGATCTTGATAATTTAATATACTTTTAATTGAAGCCTTCGGAGGCTTGTTTGATATAGCCAATATCTTCATATTCCAAGAAGAAATCCTATTCTTGCAAGATAGATGCCGATTACAAAACTTAAGATGAGCAACAGTTTGACCAGATATTGATTTTTTAAAATCTTTGCAAATATCTTAGAAATGGTTGATGGTGATGAGAATGACAAGATGCCAAAGGCAAAAATCCCCCAAGCAAGAAGAGTTATAATTCCCTTCCAACCGAAAAGCCAGATGTTGTGAATTGCAATCATGGCAGAGCCGACAAAGATTGCAAAAAATCCAAATATGGTAACGGAGCTATCTTTCCTAATAAGGTCTACGGAGCCCTTGACTCTTGTTTTATCAAACCAGGCTGTAATCGGTATTATAATGAATATGATTCCTAAAGTTCTCGCTAAAAAAATAGATATATCCATAATAGATTTTAATTTTAACTCAAAAGAAGTGCCGCAAAAAAAGCGGCTTTTTAAGCTTCGGATTTTATCTTTTTAATTTCTTCAGTCAACATAAATCTCCAAGCTTTAGATGGAATAAGTTTTGCGATTTGATTCATAAGATCAACGTCTCTTCTTTTCCTAGATTCTTCAATGAAAGGAATATAATCTAAATTGTCAGTTTCCGAAAAAAGCGATAGAGATAAAATCAATTCTCTCAATTCTTCTCTTCTCGCAGTCTTGATTTTTATGTTTGAAATAACAGACTTAACCTCGGAAGTCACCATCGACTCCATGTTTGATATTACAAAAAGTCTGGATAACAAAACAGAGAGATGATATTTTTTTTCGTTTAATGACTTTGTAATTAATCTCTTTCCAAGAAGTGATAAGACTTCTATTGATGACCAAAAGACCGCGAAAGTGATTAATCCCATTTTGAAATCGCTCACCTTATAACCTCCTTTTTAATGATCTTGTACTGTATTATATTCCAACTAAAAGATAGTATCAAGAGAAATCTTCTCCCAAGAGAAGATATCCTTCCCAAAATGACCATAAACGGATGTTTCAAAATAGACGGGACTTTTTAAATTCAGTTTATTTATTATGGAAAGAGGGCGAAAATCAAAGTTTTTAGTAACAAGATCAGACAGATCTTCTCCTTTTTCATTTAAAGCATTAACCATTAAAGGTTCAGCTTTCCCTATCGCATAGGCGACAGAGACCAAGCATTGTTTTGCATGTCCGTTAGCAACGATATTCTTGGCAACGTAACGAGCCATATAAGCGGCTGATCGGTCAACTTTTGAAGGATCTTTACCGGAAAAACATCCGCCTCCGTGAGGTATTATTCCTCCATAAGTGTCTACCATAATCTTTCGTCCGGTCAATCCGGTATCAGCGACAAAACCTCCTTTAATGAACTGACCGGTAGGATTAACCAATATTTCTATGCTGGATATTTCTCCTATAACGGGTTTAATCACATCTTCAATGATCAATTCTTTTAATTCGAATTGAGATATTTCGGGTTTATGTTGGGCGCTTATCAAAACAGTGGCAATCTTATTTTCAACAATGGTAACTTGTGTTTTTCCATCAGGCTCTAATAAGCTGTTTTCACGACGAACAGATTCGAGTTTTTGAGCGAGTTTATGAGCAGTGATCGTTCCTTGAGGCATATACTCCGGAGTTTCTGATGTGGCAAATCCATACATAATTCCTTGATCCCCTGCACCGCCGACATCGACACCGAGAGCAATATCTGATGATTGTTGTGAAACCCTAACAAGTATTTCCAGTTCGTCTTGATATCCTATGTTTTTATAAACACCTGATGCAATAGATTTATAATCTATATCAGCATCGGTAGTCACCTCTCCTCCGACAACCAGGAGGCCATGACTGCCAAAAGTTTCTATCGCAACCCTTGAGTTGGGGTCTTTTTCAAGGCACTTATCAAGAACAGCATCAGAGATTTGATCACAGATCTTGTCCGGATGGCCTGATGTAACGCTCTCTGCAGTATACGTTTTGGGTATGAACATGGGTAATAAAAAACTCTTTCCTGTTAAGAGAAAGAGTGTGATTAAAGTTAATAAAACTCATCTTTTCCCTTTAAGGATTGGATGGGGCACCCATCTGATAGTGGGTTGCCGGCGGATCACGGAGCCAATTCTCTCACCGCACTCGGGATAAGTTAATTTTAGTTGAATTCATTTTAGCAAAAAATAATTGGTAACGCAAATCAAAGAACAAAAACAAAAAATATCACCCCAATAATTTAATAATCACTCCGATTATGGCGGAGATTATCCCAATTATCCAAAACCTCATAGTTACTTTATAAGAAGGCCAATTCTTTGCTTCAAAGTGATGATGAATCGGAGTGGCTAAAAAGACTTTTCTTTTGAGAAATCTTTTTGAGAAAAGTTGAATAATTACAGAGCCCGATTCTATAACTAAGAGCGAGGCGATTACCGGTAAGACCAATACCGCATCGGTAAGAAAAGCTATAACCGTCAGTGACGCACATAATCCAATTATACCGGTTTCTCCCATATAAAATCGCGCTGGAGGGATATTAAACCACAAGAAAGCCAATGTAGATCCCATTATAACGGCCGAAAAGGCGGCAAGATCAAATTGTTGTTGTGAGAGGGCGATAACGGTAAAAGCACCGAAGATAGATGCAAAAGATCCTCCGGCAAGACCGTCAATCCCGTCTATCACTCCCCCACTGTAAGTGGCCATCATGACTAAAACAAACAAGGGTATGTAAAATAATCCGATAAAAGTTTCTCCAGCTCCGGGAACAAATATCGTTTGCCAACCTAATTTATAATAGAACCAAATTCCGCCAACAAGTCCGATCAATCCCATCATCAATAGTCTGAACTTGAGATTAAGCCCGCCCCCTATATACCCGCCGGCTTTTTTCCAAAATTTCATTAAGAAATTGTTTTTGGGAGGCTCGGCGGTTTGCAGTAAATCATCAATTAATCCGATTATTGAAGCGATAACTAACGCAAAAAGAGGGAGCCAAGTTTGCTCCCTGCTAAGAAAATTGAGTTTTTGTATCCAAAAGAGGTTGGTTATCTTTGAGAGGAATAAAAACATTAAAGCAAGAAAGAATGTTGTAACCCAGATTAAGACACCTCCCATTCGAGGAACATTCACTTCGTTTTTTGAGTGATATTTATGAAAAATGGGAATCTCTTTGCCGTCGATCGAGAGATCTCTAACCTTTTTTTTCCAGAACTTTTTCTTGTAAAGAAAATGAGCTAATATTGGGGCAAACACAAAAGCGATTAAAAATCCAAAAGATCCTAATATGAGTACTTTTATAAGGTCTTGTGAATATAATCCGTTCATTCAACTAAATTTTTTTCCAATAATAAGCTTCTTCTATCCAATTAAGCATAAGGTTGGTGTCATTAAAGCGTGACGGAGAATTAAAAACGATCGTAACAATCGTTTTATCGTTAATTTCAAAAACGGCAAGAAAATTTCTGCCGGCTCTCGGAGTGTTTCCGGTTTTACCTCCCTTGATACCATCTCTCTTGTTGAGAAGCTCATTTGTGTTTATTATGGTCGATTTGAAAAGTCCGTCGGCGGTTCTCAAGTTATATCTTTCGGTTAATAGAGCCTCCCAAACAACAGGTTTTTCAAGAAGATATTCCACTAATATTACAAGATCTTCGGGAGAAGATCTGTTTATTTCAAAACCGTCTTCGGGATCAAGTCCCGAAGGGTTCGAAAAATAAGTATGAGTCATTCCGAGATCAATCGCTTTTTTGTTCATCTTTGAAACAAAAAGAGAGTCGCTTTGATATTGCTCAAACGAAGTCATGTTTTCAGCGAGAGTTTGAGCGGCGGCATTATTGGACTCAATTAAACTGGCGTATATCAAATCTTTCACACTGTATCTTTCGGCGGGATATATGGAATTTGGACCAAGAACTCCTTTTAAAAAAGCATTCTCGCTCACCACTAACTGATCATCCAATTGATACTCTTCCATTGCAACAAGAACAGTCATCAACTTTGTAATACTGGCGATTGGTAAGCTGACTTTTGAGTTTTTCTCAAACAAAAACTTTCTATTACCATCTTCAATTAAAACCGCAACGGCACTTTGGGCTTTAATGTCAGGAGAGGAGATCTCCCACTTTCTTAAAGGAAGAAACGATTGATAAAAACCTACTATCGGTTCAACTTCCTTATTCGCAATTTCATTTGATCTTTTTGACTCAAAAACCAACAAAGTCACCAAAGCTATAGTGATAATTGATAATGCTATCGTAGTAAATTTTAGTAAAGACGATTTATCAATCTTTTTTTTCGTTCTTCTTGCCATCAATTTCAATCTTTAAATGAAGCTCTCTTAATTGATCTTCCTCAACTTGAGCGGGAGCGTTCATCATTAGGTCTCTTGATCCGCCGGCTTTTGGAAAAGCGATAACTTCTCTAATGTTTTCTTCTTTCAAAAGGATTGAGATGAACCTTTCAAATCCAAGAGCTATTCCCCCATGAGGAGGAACTCCGTATTCGAAAGAGTCCAGGAGATGACCGAATTTTGCTCTGATTTGATTTTGTTCGTGACCGAGAATTTCAAAAACGGTTTCGAGAATCTCTCTTTTGTAAGATCTAAGACTTCCACCGCCAATCTCTTCTCCGTTTAAGACGAGATCATACTGAAAAGCGGTTACGGCTTGAGGGTTTTCTTTTATTTTATCAGGGTCAGTCTCTTTTGGCATAGTGAAAGGGTGATGCATTGAACCCCACTTTCTCTCTGTTTGAGACCATTCAAACATAGGAAAGTCAACAACCCAGAGAAAAGCGAGCTCGTCATCATCACTCTTTTCTTTCCTTATATCCGGTTTATCAATGCCGTATTGATCCATTGCTTCTTGATAACTCATTATCGGAAAAGGTTTTTGGAGTATGCTTTTTTCAGGAAATATTTGGGTGATGGTTTTAATAACCAACTCTTCAACAAGACTCATTATCTCTTCCTGACTTATAAAAGATGTTTCAATGTCCAATTGAGTGAATTCCGCTTGTCTGTTAGCTCTGGAATCTTCGTCTCTGAAACATTTGGCTATTTGGAAATATTTCTCGAGCCCCGCAACCATAAGAAGTTGTTTATACTGTTGTGGGCTTTGCGGTAGAGCATAGAATTCACCGGCATAAAATCTTGAAGGCACAAGAAAGTCTCTCGCGCCTTCCGGAGTTGATTTTGTCAATATTGGGGTTTCAATTTCGGTAAAACCTCGTTTTGATAATTCGTTTCTGAAGAAGAGGAGTGTTTCAAAGCGCTTTTTCATATTCTTAACAAGCCTCTCTCTTCTTAAATCAAGATATCTGTATTTTAATCTGACTTCTTCATTTATCTCAACCCCGGATGTTTCGATACTAAAAGGCAACGGCTTGGATTCAGATAAGACAGACAGATTCTCCACTTCCACCTCAACCTCTCCTGTAGGAAGAGTCGAGTTGATCATGTTTTCGGGTCTTTTGTTTACTTTACCCGTTATTTCAACCACCCATTCCGGATGAATCTTATTGGCTATTTCGGTTATCTCGGTATTTAACGGAAGAAAAACTATCTGGATTAAACCGCTCGCATCTCTTAAATCAGCGAATATTATCTTTCCGTGAGATCTTATGGTCTGGATCCATCCGGAGAGTTTGATTTTCTCATTTATTAATTTCGGCGCATCTTCGGCTAAAACTCTTTTTTCGGTCATTTCTCTATTTTTATTTTGCATTTTCATCATTATACCCAATTCTTCCTTTTTTAAAAGATTAAGAGAGATACTGACGAACCTTTTCCACTATCTCTTTCGGAGTATAATCAGTTTTTATTAAATATTCTTTAACGCTTAACTCTTGAGCTCTTTTTTTTGTCTGAAAATCATCAAAATTTGAGAAAGCGATCACTGGAATCTTATATAAATCCTTTTTTCTCAATTCTTCCAAAAAATCAATTCCACTTTTACCAGGAAGCAGTATGTCTAGAAGGATGATATCCGGTTTTTGTTTTGAAGTGGCTTCTATCGCTTCTTCTGCATCAAATGCAGATCGAACCGTAAAGCCCGATCTTTCTAACTTGTCTTTGTACATATCAGCTAAGATCTTATCATCTTCCACGACCAAAATTATTTCTTTATTCGTCATTGTCATTTCTCTCTAATTTAATAGGAAGAAGAACGTGAAAGCAACTTCCCTTGTCTTTCCCCTCTGATTCCGCCCATATTTTTCCTTGATGCATCTCTATCAGCTTTTGAGCAATATAGAGTCCAAGACCCGATCCTTCGTTTGACAACTGATTTCCGGCTCGACCTCTTAAGAATATATTGAAAATCTTATCCAACTCATTTTCCTCAATTCCACTTCCGGTGTCACAAATCTCAATCTTTGCATCATTACCCTCTCTTTTCAAAAATATATCGATACCGCCATCTTTGGTGTATTTGAGAGCGTTATCTATTATATTCATCAAGACCTGTCTGATTTTCCATTCATCAACCAAGATTTTTGGCAAATCGGTTTTTTCTTTCGAAAAATTAAGATAAAGACCTCTTTTATCGGAAACGATCTTAACGTCTTTGATAATTTGATCGATAATGTCCTCAAGGTTAAGGAGTTCCGGTTCAAACTTTGATTTTCCAGTTTCAATCTTTGAAAGGCTTAACAATTCATTCACCAGCCTGATAAGTCTTTCATTACTCTCTATCACGTTTCTCATCTTCTCTTTTATTCTTGGAGTCAGCTTACCGTAAGTTTCATCCACAATCATTGATAAGTAACCCTTAATGGCGGTTAACGGAGTTCTAAGTTGATGTGAAGCTATTGAAGCAAAACCCAATTTAGAATCTTCGGCTCTCTTGATTTCAGATTCGGCTTCAATCAATTTCGAAATCAATTCTTTTTGGTAAGTTTGATTTTTAATCTGAGAAAAGATTAAGCAGGCAGTTGTCATTAATGTAAAGATTAATATTAAGAAAGAGCCGTGGATCAATTGAATGAGCAACAAGATTAATATGACAAAAGACAAAAATTGATTGATTTTAATAAAGTTTGCTTTTTTCATTGTTTTATGAATCCTCCGACCTGACTTTCCCAAAGTTTTGAATAATAACCTTTCTTTTGAGCCAAGCTTTTGTGAGTCCCGATTTCAACTATCTTTCCTTTATCAAAGACGATGATTTTGTCCATCTTTCTGATGGTTGACAGTCGGTGAGCTATCGCAATAGTTGTCTTTCCTTTCATCAATACTTCAAGAGCTTTTTGAATCTTTTCTTCGGCTAAAGAATCAAGCGAACTTGTCGCTTCATCCAAAACAATGATTGGCGAATCCTTGAGCATAGCTCGAGCAATAGCAATTCTTTGTCGCTCTCCTCCAGATAATTTTATTCCCCTTTCTCCAACTGGTGTGTTGTACCCTTGGGGCAATCTTTCAATGAATTCCTCTGCTTGAGACAATCTCACGATCTTTTTGATTTCCGACATCGATGCATTCGGTTTTCCGTAGGCGATATTTTCTTTTACCGTTCGGTGAAAGAGTGAAGGCTCTTGAGGAACGTAAGCGATCTTCTTTCTTAAATCTTCTTGCCGTACGTCTTTAATATTTTGACCGTCAATCTCGATAATCCCACTATCAATGTCAACAAACCTCAAGAGAAGTTTTACAATAGTGCTCTTGCCCGCACCGGAGTGACCGACAAAAGCGATCTTCTCTCCAGGGCTTATCGTTAAGTTTAAATTTTCAAGGATTAAATCGGGTTTGCCGTAGGAGAAATTAACATCTTTAAATTCGATTTTCCCTCTACTAACCGATAATTTTTTCGGGTTATCAGGATCTTTAACACTCGGTTCTTGTTCCAAGATTTTAACCATCTCATCAGCATCGGTAACAGCGGTAGATATTCTGATTATATTCTTACTGATAGACCAGACAACATTAAAGCTGGAAACGACGTAAAGTTGTACCAACACAATGGTTCCGGCCGATATGATCCCTTCCTTCCAAAGTTTAACGGAGATCCATATTATGGCGATGTTAAAAAGCCCGATTGTTAAACCTTGAACGGCTCCGTTCCAAAAGCTTTGTTGCATCCAAGCCGCGGTTCTTTTATTCTCATGATAATCAGTGATCTTTTCATAGTCGTTTAATTCTTTTTTTTCGGAGCCGAACATCTTGATCGTTATGATATTGCCAATTATGTCAGCATACCTTGAGAGAGATATCGTATCAGCTCTCGCGTTCTCTAAACTCTTTGGAATTTGCCAATTTACCATCAATCTGACCAAGAAAGCGTACAAGGCCAACCAAATCATAAAAGACAATCCAAGAATCCAAGAATGATACCAGAGAATAGATAAGGATGATATTAAGATGATACCACTCATCCATATTTGAAATATGAATTGATCATGAAGAGTCTCGAAAGCGCGAACGAATCTCTTTGTTTTTGCTACCAAGCCTCCGACAAACTCTTCCGAGAAGAAGAGATAAGAGTGGTTTTGGAGTTTTTCTAAAGAATGATCATAGAGCTCTTTTATTATCTTACTTTGAGATTGAATCAAAAAATAATCGGCAATTCTGAATAATATATTATGAGCCAAAATAGCCAAGGTAAGAGCGATAAGAGCCGATCCTAACTTATCATAGACATCAACTGGTTGAGTGGACACTAAGTCGATTATGTTTTTGTAAATCAATGGAGTTGCCACAGTGGTCATTAAAGACCCAAAAGCAAAACCGGCCAGGATAATTATCTGGTCCGATTTGTATCTTTTAAGGAAATTCCAGTAATATTTTAGAATGGACTTTAAATTCACGATGATATTTTACACTAAAATTCGGAAAGAATCAAATTAAAAAATAAGCCTCTTTTTAATCAAAGAGGCTTTTTTGAAGCTAAAGTAGTAAAGAGATGGAAATCAAAAATTGTGTGAAAATCGAAATTATTATCACAAACAGTATTAACTCTGTTGTAAAAGTCAGCATTATCGCAGGTGATTCAAAACTGTAGTAATGATTTTTCTTTACAATTGATTCAAAATCAATACCGCTTAAAGCCAACTTTTGCTTAACTTGAGTAACATTTTCAGGATTTTTTTCAAGATCGGAGATAAGATCGCAAAGAATCTCATACAAAGTACCCATATCTTCATATCTTCGCTTGATAATCCACGGATGTCCTTTTTTTTGATGAACTTCCATTCCAGACTTTGCTTTTCTAAGGTACTTTAGAACCAAGTCTGATCCGGATCCTCTTCGGGCAATCTCAATGTTATCAGAGATGGAGATTTTCTTTACAGTACACCATCCCCAATTGATCGCCTTTAATGTAAGATAGAGAGAGCTCGGTACCAAGAGTTCGTAAAACATTAGAACGCACCCCCTTTTCTTATTAATAATTAACATTAAACCATAACTGTCACTTTTGTCAATAAAAAAACCACCTCTTTTTATTGAGGTGGTCTTTTTTTATTTCTTGAAAGGGGCTTTCTTCTCCTTATATGCCCACCCAAGATATCCTAAGGCAAGAATGACAACAACGATGATTGCAATAGTAGTCGGTTCCATTTTTTGAAAGAATTATTTTTAACCTTCGACCTTTGTTACCATCGGAATTACTCTTTTTATCTGTTCCTTTATCTTACTGTTTTTTAGCTTCACATTCATCATTAAGCCGTCGATTAACCCCACCAGAAGAACAGCTTCGTTTTTAAACGATCTTTTCTTTTTTGGCTTTCTTTCTTGAGAATCAATTATATTTCTCTCGAAAATTGCGAGTATCTTTTCTTTCAAATCTTTCAAGTAATCGGAATTAATTGTAGTATCTCTGTTATAAGAAGCTATTTTGGAAAAACTGCCTCTTTTTTGACCCGCACGAAGATAAGCTATACTTAAAGAAGTTAGCCTGCTTTCGGGATTTTTTAAGGATCGTTGCATCTCTTTCATTGTTTTTTCAAAAGCGTTGTTGATGGCTTTCATATACAACTCTTCCTTATTTTTGAAATGATAATAGAGAGCTGGTTTTGTGATCTTCAACTTTTTAGCAATTGAATTCATCGAAACCGATCTATAGCCGGATTTGGAAAAAAGTTCCGAAGCAACCTCTATAATAGATTCCTTTTTCATTTTCATTTACCAATCGGTAAGTAAATTTTAGAAAATCACAGCTTTTTTGTCAAGGAAAAGTCAATCTTTATCAAAATAAACTCTTGTATTCAATAAAAAAACCGGCTTAAGAAACGAGCCGGTTACAAGATCGAACGTGACTATATTTTTAACTCCTTTTCAATATTTTCTTCTTTTATTATTCTGGAGTTTCCATTATCTCTTAATTTCAGCTCCAATTCCCCTTCTTTAGACTTCTTTCCACCGACTATTATTTGATAAGGAATTCCAATAAGATCCGCATCATTGAATTTCAGGCCAGGACTCGAATCTTCTCTATCGTCAAAAAGCACTGAATATCCCAATGAGGTGAGTTTTTGATAAACCTCATCAACTCTCTTTTTATTTTTCTTGATATCTAAACCTATAAGGTAAAGATCATAAGGAGTGACTTCTTTTGGCCAAATAATTCCTTTATCATCATGATTGGTCTCAACAATGGCTCCGATAAGTCTGGTAGTTCCGATTCCATAGCAACCGGAAAAGGGATGATGTCTCTCTCCTTCTTTGTCAGTAAAGAAGATATTAAAGTCTTTGCTGAATTTCTGTTCCAAATCAAAAATGTTTCCTATCTCAATCGCTTTTCTTAATTCGGTTTTATTTTTACAAACAGGGCAAAGATCGCCTGGTTCAATAGAGGATACTTCTTTATTCTCTGCATAATTGCAAGAGATGCAAGATACAATCTGATCTTCTCCTGCATCGGAAAGAGCCATAAATTCATGAGAGTATTTGTCGGTAAAATCACCTCCGGATGCTTTAGTGACTTTCGCATCTATTCCACATTTTTGAAAAATTTTAAGATAAGCAAGTTTGACTTTCTCATAAAACTCATTCAAATCTTGATGAGTTTCGTGAAAACTGTACATATCTTTCATACCGAATTCTCGCCCCCTTATTATTCCCGATTTAGCTCTCTTTTCATCTCTGAACTTTGTTTGTATCTGATAGACGCTGATTGGAAGATCTTTATAAGAAGAAATGTATTTTCCAACTAACGGAAAGACGATCTCTTCATGAGTTGGTCCCAATGCATATTCATTATTACCCCACCTGCTTTTAAGTTTATAGAGGACGTCCACGCTATCCCATCTTCCGGTTCTGATCCAGTTGTCTTTTGGTTGTAACGATGGCATGACAATCTCTTGTCCTCCGATGGCATTCATCTCATCTCTTATTATCGATTCGATTTTTCTGAGAACTCTTGTTCCAAGGGGTAAAAGAGAGTAGACTCCGGCTATCTCTTTATTTATAAAGCCGGCCCTAACTAACAGTTCATAACTCAAAGCGCCGCTCTCTTCCGTTATGTTCTTCCTAGTCTTTGTGAAAAGATTCGATATTTTCATCTTCTTATTTTCCATTCTTTATTTTTTTCTAAATTCTTGATTATATCATCTCTTATCTCATTGACTTCTTCTGTTTTAAGGGTTCGCTTTCCCGAAAAAGTCAATCGCAATGTAAAACTCTTTGTCTTGTTGGGAATGCGATCCCCTTTATAAAGATCAAAAAAATCAACTTTTCTTAATAAATCATATTTTTCCTTTTTAATGGAATCGATCAAATCCCCAAATAGAGTTTCTTCTGGAACTATCACGGATATGTCTCTGTCAGTCTCGGGATATTTAGGAATGGGGTTATAACTTTTTTTATCAATTGCTAAATTCAACATGTTTTCAATATCCATCTCTATTATGGAGAGATTCGGATTTGTATTGTAAGTATCAGTCGCTTCTTCAGAGATTGTTCCGATACACCCGATCCTCTTTCCGCCGGCGACGACAGAAGCTCTTTCTGAAAAGAAACGATTATTAACATTTAATTTGTAATCAGCCACTATCCCCAACTCATTTAATAAAAGGTCTAAAACCCCTTTTAGCTCTAAAAAAGATCCGGTGGAAACTATTGCAAGAGATTGCTTTTCGCCATCATCTTTATTGTACACTTTACCTACTTCAAAGATATCTGTTTTAAAATAGTTTTTTTCATTATCGGCCGCGCTCTTGATAACTCCGGGAAGAAGCGACGGTCTAAGGTATTTTTGTTCTCTGCTTACCGGACCTTCGACCTCAAGCAGATTGCTGGTGGATTCCACATCAATTTCATTTACAAGCGTATGAGTGTAAATTTCTGTAAAACCGGAAAGGACAAGAAGATCTTTGATTTTTTCTTCCCAAAACAACCTCTTGTTTCTCTTTATCAAACTAATCTCTATTTTGGGAGTTATTGCCGATATTTTCTCATATCCGATAATTCTTCCCACTTCTTCGATCAAATCCTCTTGGATAAGAATATCTATTCTTCGAGTTGGTATCTCAACTTCCAAGAGGTCGTCTTCATCTTTTTTAATAAAGAAGCCAAGGGAACGAAATATGTTTAGAGTCTCTTCTTTGTTAAGATTTACACCAAGAAGTTTTTCCGCTTGTTTAAAACTGAAAGTGATTTTTACCGGATCAGGCTTTGGTATTGAAATGTCGGTAATCTCGTTTGATATATTCCCGCCCGCTATTTCAGTCACCAAAGAAGAAGCTCTTAAGATGGCTGGTCCGTTAAGATTGAGATCAAAGCCGTGCTCAAACCTTATGGAGGCATCGGTTCTTATCTTAAGAATTGACGATCCTTTTCTTATAACCTTGCGATCAAAAGAAGCAGACTCTATGATTATATTTTTGGTTTCTTTTGTTACCTCCGCTTCTTTACCGCCCTTAATGCCGGCGATTCCCAATATCTTTTCTCTATCAGTGATTAAAAGAATTTTTTCATCTAAAAGGCATTTTTTATTATCCAATGTAGTTATCGTCTCTCCTTTTCTTGCCTTTCTCACGATTATCTCATTTGAAATTTTATCAGAATCGAATATATGGAGTGGTTGACCCGTCTCAAGCATTACATAGTTTGCAATATCGACAATATTATTGATCGGTTGCATCCCGCAAATAATCAATCTTTCTTTGATCCAATCCGGTGAATCTTGAATTTTAACTTGAGATATGGAGAGAGCGACGTAGCGTGGGCAATCTGACGGATCAGATATTATCACGGGAATACCCGGAGAGTTAAAAGTTAAATCGGAGAATAAAGGATTCTTAAATTCTAAATTGAGAACAACCGCTACTTCCCTTGCTACTCCGATATGTGACAAACAATCTCCAGCTCTACTTGGAAGAACGTCCAAATCAATAATCCAATCCCCGTCTTTTTCTTCTATTCCATCAACTTCAAAAAGCTTCATAGTCAATAATTCTGACAACTCTTTGGGATTCGGAATCTTGCCGTCTATCAAAGAAGCTATCCAGTTGTATGAGAACTTCATTTTATTTAGAATTGTTTAAGAAATCTTAAGTCCCCGTTATAGAAAAGTCTTATATCGTCTATCTTATACCTCATCATAACGATTCTATCCCAACCCATTCCAAAGGCAAATCCTTGCCACTTAGTTGGATCCACGCCAGAATTTTTCAAGACATTTGGGTGAACCATTCCGGCTCCGATAATTTCAAGCCATCCGGTTTGAGAACAGACAGAACAACCTTTTCCAAGACAAGTGGAGCAACGCATATCCACTTCAAATGACGGTTCAGTGAAAGGAAAAAAAGAAGGTCTTAATCTTATCTTGACATCTTCTTGATAAAAATTCTTTAAAAAATCTTGAATTACCGCTTTAAAATTTGCCACCGAAATATCTTTATCTACCATCAGACCCTCTATTTGGTAGAAATTTACCTCGTGTGAAGCATCGGTTGTTTCGTTTCTAAAAACTCTTCCAGGAACAATTATTCTAAATGGCGGGTCATTGGCTATCATATGTCTTATCTGAACGGGTGATGTGTGAGTTCTCATGAGAAATTTCTCTTCGGAAGGGAGAGATTCTCTCTTTTCTTGCTTTATGAAAAGGGTGTCTTGCATCTCACGAGCGGGGTGATCATCGGGAAAATTGAGAGCATCGAAATTGTGCCATTCATCTTCCAGTTCCGGACCATCCGCAACTGAAAAGCCCATCTTCTCAAATATCCTGACGGCTTCTCTTATAGTTGAAGTTAAGAGATGAAGATGCCCGATTTCCTTACTGTCCCCGGGAATTGTCGGATCAAAAAAATCTTTCTTATTAAGAATGATTTTCTTTTTTCTTTTGATTGCCGACCCCATCTCTTTTTTTATTTGATTGGCTTTCACGCCAAAAACAACCCTTTCTTCTTGGGGTAAAGTTTTCATTTTTTTGAAGAGAAGAGATAATCTGTTCAGATATTTTTTAGCGATTAAAACTTCTTCTTTTTCAGAAGCAGATTCCTTCTCTCTCTCAAAGTCTTCTTTGATGATTTTAAGGTCTTCAATCATTGTCCAATATGATAGCTTAAAAAAAACAGCAAATCAAGAAAAAAAGCGCTTATATCTCAGCGCTTAGAATGAACTTTTCCAAGAGTTACAAAAGGCTCTCCCCACGGAACTTTCCCCGCATAACTTATAGATGCTCCTCGTATTCTCAATTTGTGGTTTTCAGGCAAAGAAAGATCATGATTTGAAAACAGCTTTTTCCAATTAGAAGAAAAATGAGTTATGCTTTTTGACAATTTTAGAAATTCGTGACCCAAAGTCCTGAAAGGACTGGAAGTCACCTCTATGACTAAGATCTCCCAAACTTCAGAAGATGGCTCCCAGATTAATAAAAGGTCACCGGTTTCCGATCCTCTGTCGTTTGTTGGAAACATCTCTTTCACTAAAATCTTATCATCACTCAATCCTCCTATGCCCAAGATTTCAGGAGAGCTGTGAACTCTATTAACAAGTTCATCGTGAAGCTTTCTTCTTCTTGTAACCTCTCTCTTTCGGTGATTGGATTGAAAAGCTCTCATTCATTAAACCTCCTTTCAATGTGCTGTTTCATTTTACATCTTTTGAAAACCTTGACAAGGAGGGCTTGGATAATTAAAATACCAATCAATGGTGATTGATATGCCTACCAAGTATATTGTCTGACAAAGAGTCAAGACATTCTAATTCAGAACTAAGCCATATTCTAAAATAAGAGCCCTCAAATCAGAGGGAATTCGGGTGGAACCGCGGAGAGATCCGTCCCGATACAACAAGTGATTGTTGTGCGGGGCGGATTTATTTTTAATTAAATTTCAAAAAATGAAAAAAGACATAGAAAAGATAAGACACTCTCTTTCTCATCTATTAGCTTTTGTAATAAAGAAAGAGTTTCCCGAAGTAAAGTTTGGTATAGGGCCAATTATTGAAAACGGGTTCTATTACGACATCGATTTTGGGGAGAACTCCTTTGGAGAGACTGATTTGCCGGTCATTGAATCGAAGATGAGAGAATCTATTGATCAGAATCTCGCTTTTGAAGTGATTGAGAAGGATATAGAAGAGGCCATAAAAGAAGAAAAAAGAAACGGCCAAGAGTTTAAAGTCGACCTTTTAGAAGAATTGAAAAGTGAAGGAGAGAAGATCGTTTCATATTACAGGCTCGGAGACTTTGAAGATCTTTGTCGCGGACCTCATATCAATTATTTAAAAGAGATAGATCCAGATTCCTTTAAATTAAGTCATGTGGCGGGAGCTTATTGGAGAGGAGATGAAAAAAACAAGATGCTTACCAGGATCTACGGCTTGGCTTTTGATTCTGCCGATGAATTAGAAGATTACGTTCTTAGACAAGAAGAGATAAGAAAGCGCGATCATAAAAGATTAGGAAAAGAGTTGGATCTTTTTTGTTTCTCAGAAACCGTTGGGAAAGGTCTTCCTCTTTGGACGGAAAAAGGAACTGCTATTCGGCGTGAGTTAGAAAGATTTATCGTTGATGAGGAGATAAAGCGCGGTTACATTCACGTAATGACACCGGATATAGCGAAATTGGATCTTTATATAAAGTCGGGACATTACCCTCACTACAAGGATTCAATGTATGCTCCCATAAAAATTGAGGATGAAGAATTTATGTTGAGACCGATGACTTGTCCTCACCACTTTGAATTGTATTCAAGAAAAATTCACAGTTATCGTGACCTCCCGTTCAGAATCGCCGAAATAGCTAAATTGTATCGCTTTGAGCAGTCGGGAGAATTGTCAGGTCTTTTAAGAGTTCGATCTTTCTCTTTGGCTGACGCGCACATTATCTGTGCATCGGAAGAGCAAGCTGTGGAAGAGATTGACAAAGCTCTCGATCTTATAGAGTTTGTTTCCGAAACTTTCGGATTAAAGAAAGGAGAAGACTTTTGGTACTCACTTTCTTTGGGTGATCGATCTGATAATGAGAAGTATTTCAAAAACGACGAAGCTTGGGAGTTGGCCGAAGATTTACTTCGTAAACACCTGAATTCAAGAGGCGTTCGATTTGATGAAAAGAAGGGAGAGGCGGCTTTCTATGGTCCAAAGATAGACATTCAGATGAGAAATGTAAACGGTAAAGAAGATACCGCCTTTACAGTTCAATACGATTTCAGCATGCCCGAGCAATTTGATTTAACTTATATTGATCATGAGGGTAATAAAAAGAGAGCCTTTGTTGTCCATAGATCATCAATCGGAGCAATCGAAAGAACCATTGCTTTTCTTATAGAGCATTATGGAGGATCTTTTCCCGTCTGGCTTGCTCCCATTCAAGCAAAGATAATTTCCGTTTCAGACGACCAGATAAACCAATGTGAAAGATTAAAACAAAGAATGCTTGAAGAAGGATTGAGACCCGAAACTGACACAAGTAATGAGACGGTCGGAAACAAGATCAGAAAAGCGATAGGAGAAAAAGTTCCCTACATGGTGGTTATTGGTCCCAAAGAAGTTGAATTAAATAATGTGACTGTTAGAAAGAGAGATGATGATCACGTCAGAACAATGAAAGAAGAAGACTTCTTAAGCGAGCTTAAAGAGATTTATTCAAAAAGACTCTAATAACTGAAAAACTTTTTCATTGGTAATTCTTTCACGGAGATAGATCTCTAATTGATCTATCTCTATCTTTTTCTTTGCATTTTCGTCGCTAATTTGAGAAAGATAATTATCGACCTCTTTTTTCAACTCCTTTTCATCTATCATTATCTTTTCTCTTTTGGCAATTTCTCTTAAAACAAGAGATGTTTTGATTCTTTTTTGAGCTTCAGGTTTCCATTCTTCTCTTAAATCTTTTTCCTCTTTTTTCTCTTGACCTAAATAATCTTTTAAAGAGAGCCCTGCTTGAGAAAGTTGAAGTTTTAAGTCTTGGATCATATTATCTATCTCTCTCTCAATTAAGAGTTCGGGAATCTCCGTTTTACTCTCCTTTCCTATCATCTCTATCGCTTTTACTCTTAATGATTGATTTTTCTTAAACTCTTTCTCCACTTTCAGATTATCTTTTATCTTCTCTTTAAGATCTTCTATTCCCGAGAAATCACCCAATGACTTTGCAAAATCATCATCTATTTGGGGCAATTCTCTTTCATTGACCGATACAATTTCAACATTGAATTCAACATTCTTGTGATCCCCTTTAGTGAAGGGAATCTTAATTGTAAAATCTTTTTTATCTCCTTCCTTGAGACCGACAATCTCTTCTTCAAATTCTTTGATGAATCTTTTTTCTCCAAGAACTATTGAGACTTTGTCTCCTTTTAGCCCTTCTTGTAAGATATTGTCTATTTTACCTTGAAAATCAACGATTACTTCATCGCCGTTTTTTGATTCTCTAAGAACTCTTACCGCTTTTGCTCTTGATTTTTGAATCATATTAATCGCTTCATCAATCTCTTTTGTTCCAATCTCAACATCTTTTTTATCGGAGAAGGTTTTTTTGGCTATCTTCTTATAGTCGGGCAAAGACAGTTCGGGAATAATTGTTACTGATGCTTTATATGTCAACGGTTGATTGATTTTTATCTCATCAATTTCTATTTGAGGAGAAGATATGGCCTCCATATTTGTTTCATCTATTGCTTTGAAATAAGTTTCATTTATCGCCAAATGAACTGCTTCATGCCAAAGCTTTTCTTCACCAACAGCATCTTGAACGATTTTCAAAGGAGCTTTCCCCGGACGGAATCCTTTTATCTCCAATTTGAGATTGGCGGCTGCTTGCTCCAAATAATTTCGCATGTCTTCCAAGGGAACGGTTATTTCTATCTCTTTTGATGATTCTGACTTATCGGTAATCTTATAATTCATATTTTAATTTTGAGTGATTTTCTAATATTTGACAATCTACCATAAATTTATGATTTTAAAAAGCTCTCCGAGTTTTATGGAGAGCTTAATTGAGTTTTCTCAAATTTTATTGAGAATTTCTTGCCACTCATCAATAGACAAGGGCTTTTCTGTTCGAAGATTAACAATATCCTCTTTAAACCTAACTTTAATTCCATATGCTTCCAGTCTTCGCTTAAGGGAGCTTTCCTTTTTACCGTTTTTTTTCAAACTGAATCGATCGGTAAATTTACTATTCATCCTTGAACAACTCCTTTCTTATTTAAGGAAGGTGGAATATAAGGTCACCCAATTCGGGATACTTTTTTGTTAATTCTTTCAAACAAACTTTATTGTCAAATTGCAATACTATTCGGTTTTGATCTTCATAGGTCACCATTCCCAGAATCCTTAATATCTCCAACATGTTGTTCTCTTCTTTTGGCTTAGGGATGATCCGGACCTGCATTTTAAACCCCTCCTTTTTTTGATTGGATATTATAGCATGAAAAATAAAAAAGCCAAATTATCATTCTCCCATAACTTGGATCTGATATCTTCTCTCTCTAGACCTGTCAAGTTCAACAAAGATCACTCTTTGCCAATCACCCAATTGAAGCTTTCCATCAAGAATATTCAAAGTCACACTTGGTAGTAAGTGAATCGCTTTACAATGGGAATGACCGTTGTCACATTCGTCATCACAGAGATTAATCTTTCTTATTTCAAAATTATCATGCTGATAATCATTGGTTGACGGAGCAATTTTTTCTAAATTCTTTTTTATGTCCTCTATAAGAAGAGGTTCATTTTCATTCACCATCATCATTGCCGTAGTGTGCATTGTTTGAACGTTAAGAATTCCATTCAATATTTGAGATTCTTTCGTCAGGGATATGAGCTCATCTGTAATATCGATGAAATCAAAAAGTCCATTCGTTTTAATACTCGCGGTTTTATTTGAAATTTTCATTCTTCAATAAAAAATCGCCCTGTTGAGAATTAAAGAGGACGATTTTCTACAAATTATTCTCTACCCTCTTCTTCCACCTCTTCAACATCCTCAGCTTCTTCTGAAACGGGAAGTTCGTCTTCTTCGGGCAGTCTTACACCACTTTCTTCGGGGGTACCGTCTTGTCTCTTGGTTCTAAGGTAAAAAAGAATTCCCAGAAGAATCAATATGACAACTATTGTTATTAAAGTTTTAAGATCCATATTCAGGTCATTTATCTTGTTTTTAAATTTCGACCTTGCTCTTTATCATTAATTATCTTTCTCTTTATTCTTTTTGTCAAGAAGATATTTTTTAGTACTGACGAAAAGGTTGTTTATGTCACCGGCTCCCATAAAAACCAAAACATCTCCTTTTCTTAAAATTCTTTTAAGATACAAGTCCGCGTCGGATAACTCTTTCTTGTAAACTGATTCTTTTCCAACTGCTTCAGCTATTTTTTTTGAATTGATCTTTTCACAAACAACTCTCCCCTCTCTTCCCGATACTTTGTAAATCTCTAAAAATACAATCTTATCTACAGGGGCTTCAGTAAACGCTTTAACAAATTCTTTGAAGAAATATTTTGTTCTTTCGTATTGATGAGGTTGAAAGAAAGAGATTATTCTCTTCTTGGGATATCTGTCTCTTATAGCTTCTAAAGTCTTCTCCACTTCGGTTGGATGATGGGCATAGTCCGATATGAGAGTGATTCCTTTATAACCGCTTTTATGAACCTCAAATCTGCGCCAAGAACCTTTGAACTTTGAAAGAGCAGATAATGTCTTGGTTTTAGAAATACCAAGCAGATTGGCCGCATTATAAGCAGCAAGAGCATTTGAAACATTATGTTCTCCTGGAACTTTTAAAATCTTTCTTATCTCTTTTGCAATTGAATCACTTTGATCGTAATAGGTTACTCCTTTAGTCTTTTTCAAAGCATCAACGACTCCGGGGTCGTCATAGTTGGCTACGATTTTTCCGCCTTTATCCAAGCGCGAAAAGAAAGTTTTGAAGCTCTTTATTATCTCATTATGATCTTTATAGTAGTCTAAATGATCTTCTTCAATATTGGTTACCACTGTCAACTTTGGATTATAATTCAAGAATGATCTCTTATACTCATCGGCCTCGATTAAAAGATACTTTGATTTTCCGGGTCTGAAATTCAAATTACCGAATTCTTTAAGTTTGGTTCCGATTATTACGGTCGGATCAAGTCCGGCCTCTATCAAGATTAGTGACAGCATCGCAGTGGTCGTGCTTTTTCCATGAGTTCCGGAAACGGCAATCGTGAAATAGTCTTTGGTCAATCTTCCCAAGGACTCGGGATAACTCTCTGTCCTGATATTGTCTTTTTTCGCTTTTTTTATTTCAGGATTATCTTCTTTGATTGCCGGAGTGTGAATGATTAGATCAACTTCTTTCGTTATATTTTTTGGCGAATGATCCCCGATGATTATTTTGGCTCCGAGTTTTTCAAGAGATCGCGTTATATCCGATTCCTTAAGGTCCGAACCGGTTATCGAATCTCCTCTGTTGAGAAAATAGAAAGCCAAAGAAGAGACACCGATTCCACCAATCCCTATAAAGTGAATTTTCATCTTAGTTTGATTTTTTCAATTAATTGATAAACAGATTTGCCCCTGATATTTTTACTCTCCATCAATGAAACGCTGTCAACCGGGAAAGAGATGTTTAGGTCGCCGTTAAGATCGGGTACTTCATCCGTTTCAAGTCTTCTGAAATTCCATGAGTTGATTCTTGCCAAGGTGATGTGTGGCAGAAAATCACTGGAGCCCCCGATCTTTTTCACTATCTCTTTATTGATATTATTTATGGTAGCTGATTTTTCAAACAGAGCCCAAATCATTTTGGCGCTTGTTTTCTCTGGGATGTATGAGAGTCTTGTAATTTTTAACAAAAAAGAAGCTTCTTTTTTTAAGATCTCTTCGAGTTTTTCTAAGATCATTGGAATCGATTTTTCTTTAACTTGCCCCAAGAAAGAGAGAGTCAAGTGAATCTTCTCTTTATCCGTCCATTTAGCAGGAAGAGACGGAAATTCAGATCTCAATAAAAAAAGCTCTTGCTTGATTTTTTCCGGTGGTTCTATTGATGCAAAGATTCTCTTGAACATGATTATTATATTATCAAAAAGTATGCTATAATTAAAGTATTATGAATATTTCTTTTGCATCAATAATGCCCCATCCTTTGTCCGTGATTCCTTCAATCACTTTAAGTTCGGATCTCAAAAGGATAACTAAAACCATAAAGGCGATGGATCAATTGTCGGAAGAGATAAAATTATTGGATGTAGATGTTGTAGTCATAATCACTCCGCAAATACCGATAAATTATACTTCTTTTTCAATAATTGAATCTCCCGTTATGAAAGGAAGCTTTATAAAGTTTGGAGATCAAAAGACTAAGATAAAAGTTAAGGGTCATCCTGAAATGGCAACGGAGATTAAAAAGAGTTGTGCCAGAGAAAGAATCCCGTTAAGCTCTTTTGACGATCCTGAATTGGATCACGGAACCGTTATTCCTTTGTATTACATTGTAAAAAACAATCCCGAGATTAAAATCGTTCCTTTGGGTATTTCGGGGTTAAGTGTTGCGGAACATTTTAATTTTGGAAAAGCGATTGGCCAAGCGATAGATCTTTCCGGATTAAAGGTTGCTGTTGTAGCTTCGAGTAATCTTTCTCGTAAGCTTTCACCAGGATCATCTACCGGGTATTCTCCCAAAGGTAAAGAGTTGGATCAATTGATCTTAAAGCTGGTCAAGAAAGGAGATACGAAAGCGATGATGAAAATCGATTCCGAATCACTTAAAGACTCGGGCGAATCAGGATATCTTCCCATGATAGTTCTATTTGGGATACTTGATGATTCTTTATGGAAGGGTGAGATTCTTTCATACGAGAGGCCTTTTGGCACTGGATTAATGACGGTAAAAATCGATATAGCTGAAAAGTGATGAAGAAAGAGTTTTTCGGATTGGAAAAATCAGATATAATTAATTTCATGAGAAGAGCCGGTTATCTCTGCTTGGGTAGGGGCAGTGACGAAGCTGAATTTTCTTTTGTTCGATCTTTTGGAAGGAGTGGTTATCCCAGATTTCACTTATTTATTAGATTTGATAAAGGTAAAGATGCTCTATTCAATCTTCATATTGATCAAAAGAAACCTGTTTATGCCGGAAGTAGAGCTCATGCAGCCGAATATGAGGGACCTCTTATAGAGGAAGAGATGAGAAGAATAGAAAGCTTATATGATAAAAAATCCTAAAAACAAGAAGATTGTTGATGCTTTAGAGGAGATAGCTTATCTTATTGAAGTAAAAAGTAGCAAGGAAGGATTTCGAGTAAGGGCTTATCGCAAAGCGGCTTCGGCTGTTTCAAGCCTTGAAGACAGCCTGGTAAAGATCTATCAAAGCGACGGAATGAAAGGTGTCAGTTCCATTAACGGAATTGGTAAAAGTATTTCAGAGAAGATCGAAGAACTTATAAAGAAAGGTGAGATTCAATATTTGAGAGAACTAAGAGATGATACGGCAATACGACAGATCGTAACTCATTACTTTGAAGGTAAGGGAGTGGATCTTACCGAATTGAAAAAAAGCGCTCGAAAGAGAGACATCGTTTATGCTCGATATACCAAACCAGCCAAACAATTAATAGAACTCTCCGGAAACGTAAAAAAAGCCAAAGAAGCGATCGATATTGTTTCAAAATGGGCTATTTCTCGCAATCTTGATTACACAATAGAGACAGTATCCAAGAAGTGGCCTGAATTAAAAAGATTGAAGCCGAAGAGAGTTGAAAAAAAACCTTTTTACAAGGGAAATCCTTTGGTCTGGTCAGATCGTAAGAAAAAGTGGTTTGTAATTGATCAAACAAACACTTGGCTTGAATTTGCTGATACAGAAGACAAGATTGAGTGGAAAATTGTAAAATAAAGAATTAAAAATGAAGATAATTTTTTTAGGAACACCGGATTTCGGATCAGTCAGCTTGGAAAAATTAGTGGAAGCGGGATATGAGCCGAGTCTGATTATCACCAATCCTGATCGCCCAGCTGGACGCGGACAAAAACTTAAAGAATCCAATGTTTCGGCTACGGCCAAAAGATTGAATCTTGATACGATCAAGCCCGAGAAACTCTCGGATGCAATAGAAAAAATAAAGGAGGTTAATCCTGATTTAATGATCGTTGCCGCTTACGGTCAATATATTCCAAACAGCATAATAGAGATTCCAAAATTTGGGATTCTCAATGTTCATCCGTCTCTTTTGCCAAAATACAGAGGATCTTCGCCCATTCAATATGCGATATTCAACGGAGACAAAAAAACCGGTGCTACGATAATGCTTGTCAATGACGAAATGGATAAAGGCGATATCTTGGCTCAAAAAGAGATAACTATTTCTGAAAGAGAAATTTATCAAAACCTACTGGAGAAATTGAGTCTTTTTGGGGCTAACCTTTTAATTGAAACGATTCCAGAATGGGTATCGGGAAAAATAAATCCGATCAAGCAAGACGAATGTAAGGCAGTTTATAGTAAAATTTTAACTCGCTATGACGGTAAAATAGATTGGAAAGACGATGCAGATCGGATAGACAGACAAGTTAGAGCTTTTAATCCTTGGCCCGGAACTCATACATATTTCAATTACAAGGAGGATAAGGAGGAAAGATTACTGAAAGTTTTAAAAGGGAAAGTTCTTGAACAGACTGAATGCGGTCCTTTCGGACCTCCCGGAAAGACATATGTAGCCACCAATGGAAATATAGCGGTTCAGACCGGTAAGGATTTCTTCATAATAGAGGAGTTTCAATTAGAAGGGAAAAATCCAACCAAAGTTTCGGATCATCTTGATAAAAAACTTGATTTAATAGGTATAATTTTGAAATAACATGATTTCATTCAATGAACTGGGACGCGGAGTAAGAATAGTCTTGGATAACGATCCTTATGAGATAATGGAGACAACTCACATGGTGAAAGGAAGAGGAAAATCCGTCCTTCAGGCAAAGGTTAAAAATCTTAGAACGGGTAATTTGCTCTCTAAGACATTCAGGCCGTCGGAATCATTTGAAGAAGCTGACACATCAAAAACTTCTTTGAAATTTCTTTATAAAAACAGAGGTCAATATTTTTTTTGCGAAGATGGCAATCCTAAAAACAGGTTCTCATTTGAAGAGCAGACACTCAATCCCGGAGTCGTCTTTTTAAAAGAAAACGAAACAGTGGAAGGGATGTTGTTCAAAGGAGAGATAATCAACATCACTCCTCCAATAAAAGTTGAATTGAAAGTCATTGAAGCGCCTCCGGGGGTGAAAGGAGACAGAGCTCAATCGGGGACTAAACTTGTTCGTCTTGAAACAGGAGCGGAGATGGATGTTCCTCTGTTTATCAAGGAAGGAGATATTATAGAAATTAACACCGAAACAAAAGAGTATATTAAAAGAGTTTAGGATTGAAGGTAAATTTCTCTTTTACCTTAAAAGATACCCATCTTTTGAGCCGCCAATGATTGAACTTTTCTAAAAGCTTCGTTTATCCCATCTTTCACGATTTTTTCTTGATCTTTCGGTGACAGATTGTTATTGAGTGAAATGCTCTCAATCTCCATTTTCCCGTTGACAATTATGATAACACCGTCTTTTTCGATTTCAATCTTTTCTTTTTTAAGCGAATCCTGAAGATCCTTTAATTGCTTAATCTGTTTTAGTTTATCAAACATTTTGGTTGATTTAATCGTTTATAATTTTTTTCAGAGTTTGAAAATCATTGATCAACAACTCTTTCTTACTTCTGTCATAAATTACGCTTGCAGGATGAAAGAGCGGTAATATCTTAATGTCCTTAGTAAAAAAGACTTTTCCTCTTATCATACTGATGGGAGCAATCTTATCTTTTTCCCCAAATTTTTCAAGAATAAAGTACGAAGAGAATCTTCCCAAAGTTACAATTATTTTCGGCTCTATTATTTTTAACTGTTCTTCCAGAAACGGTGCATAAGCCTCAATCTCTTCCGGGAGGAGATCTCTGTTATTTGGCGGACGATCTTTTACGATATTTGTTATATAGACATCTTCTCTTTTCATCTCAATTGATTCAAAGAGTTCGTCTAATATTTTCCCCGCGCTCCCACAAAAAGGCTTTCCTGTAAGAGATTCGTTTTTTCCCGGGGCCTCTCCTATAAAGATGACTTTTGCATCATGGGAGCCTTCCCCTATTACGGGGAAAGTTCCATTCTTCTTTCTCTCTTCAGCCAAGGAAGAACCGTTGAAAGAGAGAACGGCATCTTTTATTTTCTTCATCTGATCTCTTTTATTCATTAAAAGATTTTTTATTTTACAACGCCAATCTGTTATCTGATTTAGAAAGTTCCTCTACAAAAACTTTCAACTCTCTTGGAGAGAGATTGGTTTTTATCTTTTTCTTAATTGATAAGATCAAATCCTTTATCTCTTTGGATGTTTTACCGGAATCTTCTTTGACTTTTTTGAGAGTTTCATTTTCCATTCTCATTCTGAATATCTTTTTTTCATCTTTGTTTAAAAAATTACTCTCTTCAATCTTTCTGACAACATCATCGCTATTTGTTATATAAAAGAGATCTTTCTGCATCTTCTCATCAGTCCCAACTCTTTCGGCTTTTCCAGAGATTATGTTTTCATATTTACGACACCAAAAACATCGATTATAGGGAGAATCGCATGAAAAATTTGAAGTATCTATCGTCTCTTTAATCTTGATGGCTTTCTTTTTTATTTTAACCAAGGCTTTCTCCGAATCAACGCTTTTTTGAGTTGTTAAATTTGAGCTTGTTTCCAAATACCAATAACTTAATTTTTCAACCTCTTTCTTATAATTACTTTTAGCTAATATCTGATATATCGGAAGCTGAAGAGAATCGGAGCTCTCTTTACTCTTGCCTGTCTTAAAATCTATAATATGAAGAGAATCATTGGGAAGTACCTCAATCCAATCAAAACTTCCAACCAACTGAATCCCGTCATAGAGAGTCATTTTTGGTAAATTATCGTCTCTTCTCAATGCTTTTTTAGAAAGAATATCAGACTTCTCCACTTTCTTTATCATGTTCACTCCCCTTTTTTTAAACTCGGCTTCTTGCTTGGGTGATACAAAACCACCAACCTTGCCTTCATAACGGCTCCAGACACGTTCTAATCGCCCCAAGAGAGAAGTTTTTATCCTTTTTGAGGGTGATAAATCGAGTAGCTCATCTATCACTTCGTGAACCGCCGATCCCAAGGAGATGTAAGGATTAACAATTTGAACCCTGTTTCCGGTATCAGGATTTCTGTAGATGTTTGCAAAATAGTAGAGACGAGAGCAATTGTCAAAATTTCTAATTGCGGAATGCGATATCCATAATGTTTCTTTAGAATCAATCATTTCACTGTTATCAATCTCGGCTTTCCTTGCGATTCAATTTGTAAGACCAGTAACTCATAAATCCCGCAAAGACTACAATCAGAGCGCTGTACCATCCCGGGATGTTTTTTGCTCCCACTAAGATATCCAATTCAAGGGCTAATCTGAGAAAGTGAAGAATTGAAACAAGAGCAAACAGAATTGTTAGTATAAAAAGGAAAATGTTCTTTTTCATCCTGTTATTTTATCATTTTAAATCTTTTTGAGCAATTAACTCCTCAAAAATCTTGACTTGCTTATCTATCATTGTTTGTTCGGAGAAATTTTTATCTACAAATATTTTAGCTCTTTTAACCATCTCTTTGGTCTCTTCCGAGTTTTTCAAAACAGATTTTAATTTTTCAATAAAATCATCAAAATTATCGGCTACGGCGGCAACTTCTTTTAGGTAAACTTCTTCTTGAATCGGAGACTTGAGTGCAACAACCGGTATTTCCGCAGCCATCGCTTCTCCAATAACTAATCCTTGAGTTTCGGTTTGTGAAGAAAAGATAAAAACGTCAGCGCCTCCATAGACGGCTTGAGCTTCTTCTTTAGGTAATCCTCCGGAGAAAAACACCTTATCGTCTATTTTCAATTCTTCGGCTTCTTCAATCATTTCTTCAATGTCTCCGGGACCAACAAAAAGAGCCACAGCATTGAATCCGAGATCGTTGATCTTTTTGGTGGCTTTTAGCAATACCTCAAGATTCTTCTCTTTTGAAACTCTTCCCACATGAAGAAGTATTTTGGAAGAGGGATCAATTCCAAATTTTTTACAAATTTCCGCTTTTGTGGATTGTTTTTTTGGAATGGAAATTCCGGTGGGAATTACATGAATCGGGGTCTTTACTCCATAATTGATAAGCTTTCTCTTCATCATTTCACTTGGAATTATGACAGAGTCGGCTTTATTACAGACAGTCTTGGACCGCAGTCTCATTGTTGTTGCCCCGATGGGACCCGCATAAATTCTACCGTATTCCTCCACCATCGTATGATAAAAGACAACTTTCGGTTTCTTGCTCTTGAAGATGAATCTCTCAAAAGCATTGGGAGTCCATGTAATGGTATGGAGCCAATAGGCATCCGGATTAAACTCATCGTTTATCTCTTTTATCTTATTATAAGCTCCAAAACCGAAAGTTCGCTCTTCTTTTCCAATCAAAACACCGACACTTTTAGTTATTAAAGAGGATGGAGCCAAATAATGTTCTTTTCTAGTTTTTCCAATTCCGTAATCGGGAGAAACGATAATGGTCTTAATTCCTTTCTTATTAAAGCCGTCGATCGATCTGTTTATCGATATTGTCACTCCGTTTGGTAATGAGTAAGTCAGTGAACCAATTAAAATTTTCATCATTTTTGTTTTTTAAAATCTTCTAACGAGGTGAGGTCGCTTTCCTTGAATTTTCCAACCCGCGTTCTTTTGAGAGACTTTAAATAAGCGCCGGTTTTTAATTTACTTCCAATATCTTCCGCCAACGATCTGATATAGACTCCTGGTCCGGTTACGACTCTGATTGAGAGTGTCGGATAATCATAAGAAAGAAGATTGATCTCTTTAACCAAAACTTTTCTTGGCTTTAAATCGGGATCCTGGCCTTTTCTGGCAATCTGATAAGACTTCTTACCCCTTATTTTTATGGCGCTGAACCTGTGCGGCTTTTGATCGATTATTCCCTCAAACGCTTTTAAAACTTTTTTAATTTCTTTAATTGTTGGCTTCCTGCTACTGGTTTCCGATATCGGTCCTTCCCCGTCTCCCGTAAGGCTGGTTTTTCCAAGCATCACTTCCGATAAATATTCCTTATCCTCTTTTTGAAGAGCATGTAATTTTTTTGTATTTTTTCCGCCAACACCGATAATCAACAATCCTTCGGCCAACGGGTCGAGCGTTCCCGCATGACCCACCTTATCAGCCTTGGTTAATTTTTTGACTCTCTCCACTAATTGATGTGAAGTCAAGCCTTTGGGTTTGTAGATTGCAAAGACGCCCTCCATTATAAAAATATGATGATAATAACAGTCATAACAAAAGTTATGACAAGAGATGTCGTAAACAAGACGCGAAGCTTTCTTTCCTCAAAAAGAACAAAGTTTTCCAATTTCTTTTTGATTTTTCTTTTCGGAGAAAACAAAAAGATCGCTCCCAATAAAAAAAAGAAGCCAAAAAGAATAATATAGAGAAACGAATCACCTTTCTGATGCCATATCATAACAGAGAAAATCAAAGATAATAATCCCCAAACCCAAAAAGATAAAAAATATGAGATATTATAAATTAATCGTTTGACTTTCTGAGGTTTTAACAATCCGACAATTGAGAAAAAAACCGCCAACAATCCAACTAAGCCTAAAAGATGTTTCATCTGATTTATCTATTTTCTAATTATCTTCCTTCCAGTGGATCTTACTTTTCTAATCTTACCTATTATAAAAGAATGGGTATCTTCTTCAAGTCCCAATGTTTTGGCGTTCAGTATGTGACCGGGAGATATTTCGTCTTTTTGGTAGATTAATTTTTGAGAAAAACGATCAACATCAACAAAGAATCCTTCCGGTTCTATTTCTCGCCACCCTTCAGGTGATCTCTCTGTTGCAGGATAATAAATTTCAACGGTTTCTCCCCTGGAGATCGCGGAAGCAACCACTTTCAAAACATTTCGGTAATCCATTATCTCGATTCTTTGAATCATCTTAATTCAATTATAGTTGTATATTGAAATTTTTTCCAGTCATTAAAAATTAATAATTGAAAAGCTTTTATAATTATAATAGACTAAAAAGTGTATGAAGGTTCAAGATATAATCAACCTTATGGATTCGCCATCAAAAGATGACACAAATCTTGTCTTAAGAGCTTTTAATTTTGCGGAATCGGCCCACAAAGATCAAAAAAGATTTTCCGGCGAACCTTATTTCACTCATGTATATGAAACTGCAAAAACGTTGGCTAAGTTGGGAATGAGTGCGACGACAATATCAGCCGGTCTTTTACACGATTCTTTAGAAGACGGAGTTGCTTTGGAAGATGAAATTAGAGAGATTTTTGGAGCCGAGATTCTTTTTTTGGTTAAAGGAACCACTAAACTTGGAAAATTAAAATACAGAGGGGTTGAGAGACACACCGAAAGCCTTAGAAAGCTTTTTGTTGCAATATCTCAAGACATCAGAGTCATTATTATAAAATTGGCCGATCGTCTCCATAACATGATGACACTCGAGTATGTGCCGGAGCACAAAAGGAAAAGAATCGCCGCAGAAACGCTTGAAATATATGTTCCGATCGCTTATAGACTGGGAATCAGAAAATTTAACAGAAAACTTGAGGATTTGGCTTTTCCTTATGTCTATCCAAATGAGTATAAAAAGACCAAAGAATTATCAAGAGCAAGAGCTAAAGAAGATCAGCAAAGATTGGAGAGGTTTCAAAGAGCGGTTAAAAAAACTTTAGCAAAGAAAGGAATGACCGATTTTAACGTTGATTATAGACTTAAAACCCTCTATAGTCTTTTTAGAAAACTCGAAAGAAAAGATTGGAACATAGAGAAGATTTATGATATTTCAGCCTTGCGAATAATTGTTAACACTGTTGAAGACTGTTATATTGTATTGGGAATAATTCATGGCAGATGGAGACCTCTTCCAGGAAGAATCAAGGATTATATCGCTTTTCCGAAACCAAACGGTTACCAAGCTCTTCATACAACAATTTTTACCGGTTACGGCAATGTTATAGAGATTCAGATTAAGACCAAAGAGATGCACAGGGAAGCTGAATTCGGTATCGCGTCTCACATCAACTACAAATCAAAAAATCACAAAGACAAGACCGATAATTTTCTATGGATAAGAAGGCTCCTTCCATTCAAGCCCAACTTCAAAGAGAATGAGCAAGAAAGCATTGATTTTAAAGACGTCCCGGCTTGGATAAAAGAGTTGGTTGATTATCAAGAAAGCGAACATGGCAATATGGACAAAGAGGAGTTAAAAACGGATTTCTTTCAGCAAAGAATATTTGTGTTTACTCCAAAGGGAGATGTCGTTGATCTGCCTATAGACTCAACCCCGATAGATTTTGCCTATGCGATACACTCTGATATTGGAAACAGTGTTTCCGGAGCTAAAGTAAACGGTAAAATGACGTCACTTGAATCACCCTTGTTGAATGGAGATATTGTTGAGATTATGACAAAAAGATCCGGATTACCGAGAAGAAAATGGTTGGATTATGTGAAAACTGCTTCTGCTCGGAAGCACATCAGAGCGGCGATTCAAAAATCAGATTAAATTTCCGTCTTTATCTATTTCTCTGTTTCGTATTCTTGTTGATGATATCGGCTTTCCATCTTTAGCCAAGACAAGATCAACCTCTACAATCTCCAAAGGGGTCTTTCCCTCTTTCTCTCTTTTTTCATTTATCTCTTCTGCGGTTTCTCTATTATCTTTTGTGACCACGATTCTTTCAAAAGAATCATCCAAACTAAACCCAATCGAATCTTCAATCTTTTTTATCTTAATATTTTTATTTTGAGAGCTCGCAAACTTTAAAATAGAGTTCTCTCTTTCTTTATAATCTTCAACCTCTCTCTGTTTTCTCTGCAAGGCCATCTTATTGGAAGTTAGTCCGACAACAACAATTCCAAGTTTAAAAGCGTTTTCAAGAAGGGTTTCGTGACCTTTATGGAAAAGATCAAACGTTCCCCCAACAATTGTTTTTTTATCAATCATTTTTTATTTATTTTTTAAAGTTAATAAACAAACCATCGTTTGAATATAGATTGGTTTATCTCTTCTGTAAGAAAAATAATCTTCATTAGAACAAAATGTGCAATCTGGGTGAACCTCAACATTTTTTACAAGAATTCCGGAGTGGATTAACCTGTCTTTAGCGTCTAATTTAAGATCGACAAAGGTTTTACTTCCTTTTTTTCTGACATTTTTGAATTTACTCGCAATCTCTTTTCCCACCTCAAAATGGTTTTTACAAATTCCAGGACCGATGATTGCTCTTAATTCTCTTAAATTCGATCCAAATTCGTTTTTGTAAAGATTTACGGCATTCTCTATGATATTGCCAATCAATCCTTTCCATCCGACATGTAAGAGTCCAATGACATTTTTTCTTGAATCAAACATGAAAAGAGGAAGACAATCGGCAACAGTCACGGATAGAAGAAATTCAGAATTATCGGTTATCAGCCCGTCACAATATTTAACCTCATTATTGTTGTTAACGATCTCCACCCTTGAAGAATGTCTCAATATCGGAACAATTAAAGTTTTATTTGATAACCCCGTTTCTTTGACAAAAGATTCGAGATTAGTTTTTCCGAGCGGAAGTCTCATGTTGCCGTTTTTTCTTTTTGACATTCTTGCAATCACTCCGTCCCCAATATTGAATTGTAGCATATTTTATAGAAAAGGGATGTTTGAGTACATCCCTTTATTTTAATGGCTAATTGGTGGGAGGAGATAAAATCTCTTTGATCAGTAGTGAAACTTTCTTGCCTCCGAGATCCATGACGGCCGTTTCTCCCAACTTCAGGTTTTGGATACATCTGCCCACCGGACTCTTTATCGATACTGGAGCGTAAGTATTGGAGTTGTTTCCATAATTTATATGACCTTCCAAAATGATCTTAATCTCTTCTTCACCATTGTAATCAATAACAGCTCTGTTGCCAATCTTTAGAACGTCGTTTTGATCTTCAGTGATCACTATTTGAGCCATATCTCTGATTGACTCCAGTTCTGTTAACCTTCTCTCAATAACTCTTTGGTTGAGAGAGTCTTGATGATATGCCGGATCAAAGTTGTCGCTTTTGAAACATTGAACGCCTTTGGCTCGACTCTCTATAGCCTCCTTTAACCTCACTTTCTCATTTTGAATTTCAACCAGAAGAGCTTGATAAGTCCACGGAGTTACCATTAACAATTTAAAAACCTCCCTTTTTAAAGATCTGTTAAGTATCTTTATTATACTACAAGATTTTTATTTTACAAGATTAGAGAATTCCTTCTATTCCATCTATTAAAATCACAATTTTCGATACCGTTGTAATCTGCTTTCCGGTTTTAATAATCTGTTCCTTGGCAAAAGCTCTATCATCGTCGTCAGAAAGTTCATCTGTCAGATCACCACTGAAATTGAGATAGAGTGTTCTTTCTTCCAGTTTGACGGACAACAATTTCGTCTTTGGATTGATTGCAGAGTAAAAACCGTTGGCTTTTTCATTCGGATTGGGTCCTTCAATCAAGGATTCAAACAAGGTCATTGAGATTTGGTTTTTTGAGATATTCCTTGCGGTTGGAAAAAGATCTTTGCCCTCGCCAAGTTTTCTAAAAAAAATCGAAAGATTGATAAGATCTTCTTTATCACTCCCGACTTTTATCAATCTGTTATCCGTTTCGGAGAATATATTATCCGTTATTGCATTGACAACTTCTCCGTTTAAGACGAGGACGACTATTCTATGCATAACCAAATCTTCAACTAAGTCTTCCTTACTTCTATCTCCATAACCCCTATATGTTGAGTTAAAATTGAAAGATATTGAGTAATCTTTAGACTCAATGAACTCAAGATTCGAACCGTCAAAAGTATAGGTGGGAGAATTGTTTAGAATCCATTCTTTGGCTATCTCTTCGGGAGTGACGACAAAACTCTTTTTTATTCTGGGTAAATACAGGATTCCGATAGTCAGAAGAGTTACTGTTATAATAATTAGAATTATTGTATTTTTTTTCATCTTTTTGAGTTAATTAACTTGAAGTATTCTCTTTGAGCTTTAAAGATTATCTCTTTCGTTTCATATGGTTCAGATATCTCTTTAAAAATAAATTTCTGAAATTTACCCGCCGTTTCGATTTGTAAATCTCCATACTTGAAAATGGTCGGTATAAATCCTTTTATATCGACAGTTATGTCTTGTATCTTTACATGGGAAATACTGGATATGGATCTATTGAATATTGAATTAAGCTCAACGTGAATTGTCCTTTGATTGGTGATAATCCAATAGTCGAGATAGTGAATTGTTAGAAAAACAAAAGTTACCTGCCAAAGTAGAATAAGGAGCAGGGATATTCCAAACAATATTGTCAAGAAAAAATCTTCCGGTAAAAATTCATTTAAATCTCTCGAAATTGATAGAAAAGGAATTGTTATTGCGATCAGAAACACAAGGAGAAATGAGATAAGATAAGGAGTAATCTTCAAAAAGAGAGCAATCGGATGTCTTCTCTTTATTTTTAATGCCGATTCCCCTTCTCTTAATATATTCATATGGTAAAAAGTAAAATAATAAAGGAGGCGGTTATGAGAAATAACGACCCCCACTTATAAATCAAAAGAAATTTTCTTGATCTCTTGTCCGGAAGATCAAATTTTTTAAAATGATAAAAGAGAATCCAACTCACACTCAGGGAGATTAGAATTATAAGAAAATAAGCAACAATAAAAACAGTGTTCATAAGATCAATCTTATTATAATAACAAAAAAAAACAAGGAGAATCAGATCTCCTTGTTTTTCAAGAGAGGCAATAAATTATTCTGCCTCAATCCCTTCCACGGTCTCTCCGGAATCTTCAATATCCACCTCGTTGACATCGGACTCTTCGAGGTTTACTTCTTCAAACTGAGGTCCAAAATCTATATCAAACTCTGGTTCAGTAATCATCTCCTCTTCATCGATAATTTCCGGGGTTTCAATTTCTTGGTTGTTTCTAGTTGCAAAAATCAAAATCAGCGCAAGAACAACAACAACTACAAGAATTATAATGATAGACTTTTTTGACATTTCTCAATCATTTTAAGGTTATCTTTTAAAATCATCGACCTTTTATCGAATTTCGGAATTTAATCTAATAATTTCTCTTTCTACATCCTTTATCGTCTTCTCTATCTCTTCTTCACTCATAAGACTAATTTCGTCTCTTATCTTCTGGATGTCAATTGATGAATTATCAAGAACTTCATCTATTTCTCGAGAAAAAGCCTGAGTTTTAATTGAATGAAAAGTAACTATAATCACCCCGGAAACAAGAACAAAAACAGCTATTAAGACAGCTCTTATAAAGTCTCTGTTTTTCATATTAGACAATTTTATCATTAAACAATTGATTTGTGAAGAGTTTAAGGAATAAATATAACTCTGTTGTCATCAGCGTGATATCGATAATCGGTTTCGTTTGAGATAAGATTGATAATGTATCCATTGGTAAGTTTTTGATTATAATTCTCACCGGGAGCGGAAGTTCCTAGGGTAGAATCAGAGAAGACGACCGATTCAATATCACCAAACTTTATTTCAGAAACATCAATTTTCAATCTCTCTGCAAGATCTTTTTTTGCAGCCAATACTGGAGCGATTTCATTCTCCTTAATCATATCCGTTTCTTGATCAACTTCGAGCTCGGACTCAAACTCGACTTCAACCAAAGGACATCTGATTTCCGCCACCTTTTTAGGGCCTTCACCTTCAAGTCTAAGCATGATTGGGTCTTTTAAATAATTCATTTTCACGCTTATCATATCTCCTTCTTGAGTGATTTTTTCAACAAAAGCGTCTTCGGGGACGACCTCCGAACAAAGAATTGAGGCGGAGTCTATCGTCGCCGCAAGAGATTCTGTGAAGATGTCTTCTTCTATCTCGCCCCCTTGAAGATACTCTTTATAAAAGCTTGTTATACTTGCCACTTCCAAATCTCTTTTCTGGATAAGATAGACTGTTAAGACCACCGCCATGATAAGAGTCATTACTATAAGAAAGTGTTTTATTGCAAATCCGTCTTTTCTCATAAAACAGATTCTACCTTATTTTCAAGTTTTTTCAAGGAATTACTTCGCATACTCGCAAATTCGCCTAAAATCACAATAACGACAATGCCAACCGGGAATCGGGTTGAATTTTCCTAAATTAATCTCTTCCGCTTTTCGAAAAATCCTTTCAAGAGCCTCTTCCTTCCTCTTCTGATCAGCCGTGAAAGATATTTTTTCTCCCTCTTCCATGAAGTTGAAAGTTAATTTATTTACTTTCAAACCGAAAGCCCTTTCAGTTGCGATTTGATAGATAACCAATTGGTCTTTCTCCATTGATGAGATTCTCTTTTTAAATTTTCCGGTTTTAAAATCTATAATCTCAACTCCGTCACTTAAATTATGAATGGAATCAATCTTCCCTTTAATCCAATAATCATCAAGTTTTACCCTGAATGATTGCTCTAATGCGGGTTTATCTTTAATTATTGTTATCGGAGGCGGATTCTTCTTATACTCATTATAAACTCTTTTTATTATCTTTTCACCGATGAGATATTTTTCTTTTTTACTCTCTTGAGAACCGTACCAATCGTCGGGCCAACAAGATTTGTATAGAGATAGCGTTTCGCTCATTGTTATTTTTCGATCAATTCGCGCTTTAGAGAACTCGTAAATCGCTTTATGCATCAATTTTCCAAATATTTGAGAAGGCTTATCTCTTGATGGGATCATTAAAACATGGGTGAAAAAGTATTGATGAGGACATCTCGTATAGGCGGCTATCTTGGTAAAAGAGATATCTTTTATTTTTCCATAACTCAATTGACTCTTTTTTTCGTTCTTCTTGTATTTTTCGTCCTTTAAAATAGGTTCTTTTTCAAAAAACCCGAGCTCTATCAAAAAACGAGAAATTCTTCTCTTTCGAGCTCCTCCATAATCATCGGCCGAAGTGAAAGTTATTCCATCTTTTGCTCTAGTCATCGCCACATAGAAAAGCCTTCTTTCTTCTTTAAGATGATCTTCTTTTGTCTTTTCAACATTAAGAGGAAGATCGATTGGATCGGGTTTTGCGTCAGCGGGAAACCTTCTGTCAACCATATTTGCAATAATCACATGACTGAATTCCAGTCCCTTGGCGGTATGAATTGTCATAATCTTTACAGAATTTTCTTCTTCAAAATCTGAAGCTATTGATCCTGATTCTCCGGAGTCCAACTCGAAATTAATTTCTTCCATAAAGCCCTTCAGTCTGTTAGAAGGATTTGATTCTTCAAACTGCTTAATTCTGTCAAAGAATTGATTTAAATAGATGAAATCTTCAATTCCATTGGTCTTGTTTAATTGATTTAAAAGTCCTGACTCATTAAGAAAAGATGTATAGATCTCTGAAACGGAATTATGTATTGATAGAAGAGAATCTCTCTCAACCATCTCCACTATTTTTTTGATTTTTGATACAGATTCTTTGGATAAATCTGATACTGAATCCACCTGAACCAATGTCGCATAGATCGATTGTGATTTTTTGTAAGAGTACTCGGTTAATTTCACAATCTCATCCGGTTTCAGTAAAAAGAAACTTAAAACTCTGTAAACAGCAGAAGCTTCGTGATAATTATCCAATAATCTGAAATAAGCTAAAATATCCAGTATTATCGATTTCAGATAGAGTCCTTTCATAGATAGGAATCTGCAAGGAATTCCTCTTCTTTCACAATCTGTTGTTATCTTTTGGGCGTCGTTATTGGTTCTTGTCAATACAGCAATATCTTTGAAATCATATATTTTGTTAATTTCAATTATCTTTTCGCTGATGCCCCTTAATTCCATATCCAACGATTTAAAGTGTAAATGTTCTATATCACCTTTTCCTTTTCTCGTTGATTTCAACGGTTCCGCTTTATCATTATCAACTGTTATAAATTTATGAGACAAATCCAGAATATTTTGAAAAGAGCGATAATTTTTCGAAAGATTAATCGTTTCAACTTTGAGATGATTTTTCTTAAAAAGATCCAGATTATTGGACGAGGCTCCGCGCCATCGATAAATAGATTGATTACCATCAAGACAGATGACGATGTTTTTTCTTTTCTTGGCTATCTGATTGACTATTTCGTATTGAATTCTATTAGTATCTTGAAATTCATCTATAGTAATGTATTTGAAGTTTCTTTGTAACCTTTTAAGAATGAGGGGTCTTTCTTTAAAAAGTTTGAGCGTATAGATAAGAAGATCTCCAAAGTCAAGGGAATTATTATCCAAAAGGATTTTTTGATAAGTTTGATAAGCTAAAGCAATCTCTTTAACTCTTTCTTGGTCAGGTCCTTTTTTCTTGGAAAGATTAAGATAATTTTCCACTGAAATCATCTCGTCTTTACATCGAGAAAAATGAGTTAAGAGAGTATTGATGAATCTATGAGGACCTCCAATCGGCTTATAATAAGAAAAATTAAACTGATCAAACTCTTTGGCCATTAAAACTTTAGAACTGATATCATCGATCAATCTGAAATCAACAGGGAGCCCTATATCAACGGAATAATTTCTTAATATTCTTTCGCAAAATGAGTGAAACGTTAATATCCAAAAATCAGAATAAGCATACGATTCAGGCAAAGCTTGCTCCACTCTGTCATGCATCTCCGAAGCCGCCTTATCCGTAAAAGTAAGGGCCAATATCTCATCGGGAAGCGCTTTTTGCAAAGAGATCAATTGTGCGATTCGATAAGTTATTACAGCGGTTTTTCCGGTTCCGGCCCCCGCTTTAATAATAAGAGGTCCATCTTGATGCAAAACTGCTTGTTGTTGCTCTTTATTAAGCTTTAGATTCATCTTCGCTCTTTTCTCTTAGTATTCGATCAAGAATATTTCTGATTTTTAACAATGAATCATCGTCAATAATCGATACAGCAAAAGACTCGGGAAATTTTTCTTTTATATTAAACATCTTTTCCTCCAATTCTTTCTTATCTGACAGATCTGATTTGGTAATCATTATGAATTCGGGTTTAGAAGTTAATCCTTTTCCGTAGAGATCTAACTCTTCTCTTATGAGCTCATAATCCTTTAAGAAGTCATCCGATTCTGAAGATATGAGATGAAAAAGAATTTTAGTTCTTTCAATATGGCGCAGGAACTTGATACCCAATCCTTTTCCTCTTGATGCCCCGGAGATCAATCCTGGAATATCAGCCAATATCAGCCCGTTATACGCCCCCAAATGAGGTTCCAGTGTAGTGAAGTGATAATTGGCAACTCTACTCTTGGCCCCGGTCAGTATATTCAAAAGAGACGACTTCCCGGCATTGGGAAGCCCGATCAATCCGACATCGGCGATCAATTTAAGTTCAAACTCAATTTCGGCTTCAATTCCGGGTATTCCTTCGGTGAATTCTTCCGGACTAGTATTAACCGATGATCGAAATGAAAAATTACCACGACCTCCTTTACCTCCTTCTGCCAAAACAACCCTTTCACCGATTTTTATCACTTCTTGACTGCTACCGGTAGTAAGATTGAAGACTACCGTCCCAACAGGAATCTTAAGAATTATGTCTTTGCCAGAATGACCCGCTCTGCAAGAACCTCCACCAATTTTTCCGTTATCCGCTCGAAACTCTTTCTTGTATCTGAACTGCCTCAAAGCTCCGATATCAGAAACTCCTTCGGCGATGACATCGCCTCCCGATCCCCCATTTCCTCCGGTTGGGCCCAATCTCATCTTCTCTTTGCTAAAAGCGACGATTCCATCTCCGCCCTTACCACCCGATACTTTTATCTTTATCTTATCTATCAACATCTATCATCTCTTCTGAATCTTTTTCGATATCTTCTTTTATCTCCTCAAACTCATTCTCAATCTCCTTAAGCCTCTTCCTGCTCTTCTTTATGATTTCAGCAGCTTCTTTGACTTTTCTCAGACTCTCCTCTATATCAAGATCCTCTCTCTCTTCAAACCAATTTGTTATATCGGATAATTTCTTTAAATTATCGCTAAGATTTTCTTTACTCATTTTTTATTATTTTCTTAATAATTGATTCCATTGAACCATCACAAACTTTAAGTTCTAATAAGTCGTCTTTTTTAAAACCCTTTACTGTTTTTACAATCTTTTTGTTTGAAAAAATCATACTGTATCCCAAACTAAGTTGTTTTTCCGGATCATTGTTTAAAACTCTTTTCTCAAGATTATCGATTTGATTAGACAAATCCTTCCTCAAAAAATGAAACCTGTTCTTTAAATCATCCCATCTTAATAACAAACTCTTCTCTTGAATGTCAATTCTGTCTTTTAAATCTTTAATCAAAAATAAACCGGATTTAGATAATTCCTTCTTCTTATCCGATATGGAAAATCCCATTCTTAGTATCTCTTTATTGATCTTTGTAATACCGGCTTGATATTTTTTTAAAATCAAATCAAGAGTACTTGTTGCTGTTTCAAGGGTGTCGTTGAGTTTCTCTTTAATCAAGAAAAGAGTTGATTCAAATCCTTTCATTATTATCACTTCACCAATATTGATTTTATCTATCGCTTTTTCCCAAGAAGTATTGATTAATTGAGCAGTTGCGGTTGGTGTTGATTCTGAAGCGTCTGCCGCTAAAGAGACTAATGTGACATCTTTATGATGTCCGATCCCTGCAATTACGGGCACGGGAAAGGAGGCCACTTCTCTGACTAAAGTTTCATTATCAAAAGCCATTAAAGATTCCAACGATCCACCTCCTCTTATTATCACAAGAACATCTATTTTCTCTTTTTTAAAAAGATTAATCGCCCTAAGAAGTTTTTCAACCGCCTCTTGCCCCTCAACTCTCGAATCGATCGCCTTTATCTTGAAGCCGAACTTTCCAAGATTGCTTGTAAAATCATGTATCACCGTTCCGCTGCGCAAAGATGTTATAACTCCGATTCTTTGAGGATATTCCGGAATTTCACGTTTTTTATCCAAATCAAAGATACCTTCCTTTGAAAGTTTCTCTTTCAGCTCATCATAAGCTTTTTTTAAAGCTCCTTCTCCGACCAACTCAACTGTCTCTGCTTTAAAACTGAGCTGACCACTTACCGGATAGATATCAACTGACCCAAAAAGAATCACCTCAATTCCATTTTTGAGATCAACTCCGCAGATCTGATAATTATATTTCCAAATAACACAACGAAGAGTATTACCATTTCTTTTATCTCTTAAAGAGAACCAATAATGTCCATTGGCGTCTCTTTTTAGATCGGAAACTTCACCGATCAATCGAGCTCTTATTCTTCTCAAAACTTCATTGGTGAATTCTATGAATTGAGAAACCTCAAGCGGAGTTTCAGACCCCAACCTATATCTTTTTGTGAAATCCATTATCTTTAAATTATCATTCATACCTTAAAGCATCAACTGGTTCCATCTTTGCAGCTCCCCGTGCTGGGAAATACCCCGAAAGGCAACCGATTAAAAATGAGAACAGTAACCCAAAAAATATCAATGAAAACGAGATGTGAGCTTCAAGGTAGTTGTAATCGCCACGATTTAATATCAACTCGACTATTTTAGAAAAACCGATCCCGGAAATCACTCCTCCGATCCCCCCTATAATACCTATGATTCCAGACTCGAATAAAAAGATTAGATTGATATGGTTTCTTTTGGCCCCGATAGCCTTCAGAATTCCGATCTCCTTGGTTCTCTCTTTTACAGAAGTGAACATCGTATTCATAATTCCAATTCCGCCGACGATTATTGCAATACTGGCAAACAAGAAAATTGCGGCTTGTAATGTCTTTAATATTCCGTCAACCATATCGGAAACCGTGTCACTGGCTAAAACAGAGAAATTTGCCAAATCCTCCCCAGCTCTCCTTTTCTTTGTTTCTTCAAGAGAGTTTTTAATGTTTTCCACAACAACTGATGTTTCAAACCCGGAAGAAACTTTCGCCATGGCGACCGGAGCTTCGTCTCTTTGTCCAGTAATTTCTCTCAAATTATCAATATCCATAACAATCATCGAATCATCTTGCTTATTCCCCATAGATTTTAAAACGCCACTCACTATAAAGCGTTTACCTTTAATTGTTAACTCGTCCCCGATTTGTAATCCAGGGAAAATCTCTTTGGGAACGATTTGTCCAACTAAAATTTCTCTCTTTCCTGCCCTTGGAAAAGATCCTTCAGTTGTGGTCCATCCCATATCTTCTTTGAGTATATCCAATCTGTGATCAAGTTGAGTTCCTGACAAAAAGACCGTTTTGGCTCCAGCCCCATATCTTACAACTTCCGCTCCTCTTGATGTTGTTATAACGGAATCAACTCCGCGAGATTTTTCAATGGCGACGATATCAGATCTGGTCAACATACTTCCTCCAACCACGCCCGTGAAAATGTCTTCACTGGGAACGATGATTATCAGATCTCCTCCCATCATCCTTAATTCTTTTGTTATTGAGTTTTTCAATCCCTCGCTTAAAGAAATGAGAGCCACGACTAAAAATATCCCAATAACTATTCCCAAGATCGTGAGCCAACTTCTTAACGGTCTTACTCTTAAATTTCTTACCGCCATTTTGAAATATTGTAAAATCATTCTATTTCACCATCTTTTATTCTAATCACTCTATTACCGTAACTGACAAGATTATTGTCATGAGTCACCATTATTACAGTTCTTCCTTTTTTAAGATTCAATTCTTTCAGAATCTCCATTATCCTCTCTCCTGTTTTTGAGTCCACGTTTCCTGTCGGTTCGTCGGCAACAATAATGTCGGGGTTATTCATCAGTGCTCTTGCTATCGCAACCCTTTGACTTTCGCCACCGGAAAGCTCATTTGGTCGATGATTAATCCTTGTACCCAAGCCAAGACTTTCCAAAATGGTTTTGGCTTTAGCCACAGACTCTTCTTCAGAGACGCCTTGGAAGACAGCCGGGATCATTACGTTCTCAATCGCTGTCAAGTGTGATAAAAGGTTGAATCGTTGAAAGATAAACCCGATTCGCTTGCCCCTTAATTGGGCTAAACGATCTTCGTCAAGAGATGATATCTTTTCATTTTTAAAAAAGATATCTCCTTCGGTTGGAGTGTCAAGACAACTAAGAAGGTTAAGTAGTGTTGATTTTCCCGAACCGCTTGGTCCGAGAATTATGACAAAATCTCCTGAAAATATCTCAAGATTTATCTTTTTTAAAACGTTGAGTTTCAGCTTTCCGAAATTATACTCTTTTGAAACATCGTTTAGTTTTATCAACAATTCGTTCATTTAAGTGTAACCAATCTATCCCCCTCTCTTAATCCCGACAATATTTCAACGTTTCTATCGGTGCTTTTCATTCCAATCTCCACCGAAGTTTTGACAAATCCGTCATCACTGACAAGAAGAACTGAATTGTCCTTTATATATGACTCGGGAATAAAAAGAACTGATTCTTTCTTTTTCGTGATAATAGTAACATCTGAAGTCATACCAAACATAACCTCCTCGGGAAGATTTTCTATACTGATTAATACTTTATAATTGACAATTCCGTCGATCATTTTAGGTGCTTGATCGATAAAAACAACTTCTCCGAAAAAAACTTCTTTTGGAAAGGCAACGATCTCTATCTCTACAGGATTACCGATTGATACATCAATTATGTCACCCTCGTAAATGAAGACTTCTGCATAATAAGATTGATCCAACAGGAATGAAACGATCGCTGTTCCCGCCATGACAAATTCATTCGGTTCTGAATTTACTCTGAATAAAGTTCCATCATAAGGCGCCCTTATTTCAGATTCTTTTAGCATCTCTTGCGCCAAATTAAGATCAAAAGTGGATTGATCGACTCTAATTTGAGCAAGATCAACCAACGACTCAACGGACGACAATTGCTCAAAGGCTAAATCAAGAGCACCTTCGGCTGTTTTCAAATTTCTTTTAGCCGCCAGAACTTCCGAATCTTTACTTGTTGTTAATGTTTCAATCGATCCGATTAAAGACACTATTGATGAAAGAGAGAGATTAGTTGATGATTTTTGAGTCAATATCTCGGCAATCTCATTTTGCGCCGATTGATAGCGAACTCTATCTTCCAATATCTCTTTTATCAAGTCTAAATTTGAATAAGTTAAATTAAGACTCGCTTCAGTTTCCAAAAGAGTTTCTTTAATCAATTCTTTGTTTTGCTCGTCAATTGAACTCCTCTTCTCTTTTACTTTATCCAATGATGACTTTATCTCATCTCTCGCGTTTAAAGCTTTTCGAGCATCCGAAGTGTAGAATTGAGAAAAACAATTTGAAACGATTTCTGAAACCGTGTCATACGTCAGATCAGTCGACAATATTACTTTATCAATGCTCGAAATCGATTCTTTATAGAGGTTATCCAACCTTTTGTCGGTCAAATCTTTTGTTGTTTCAAAACCCTCAAACGACAAATCAAAATTAGATTGAGCGTTATTCAAATTAATCTTTGCCTCCTGAAGCTTACCTCCGGAATTCATCAATTGATCGTACTCAATTTTCGCCGCTGTCAAAGCGTTTTCAGCTCTCTTAAGATCAATTTTGAGTTTGTCGTTATCCAATGAAGCGATAAGATCACCCTTTTTAACCTGATCCCCTTCTTTTGAGAATATTTTGGATATTACTCCCGAAACCCCAAATGATAAATCTATCTCTTCACCTCTTTTTATTGCTCCAACTTCAAAGATTTCTTTGATCAAATCCCCTCTTCCAACTTCGATCATATCCTCTGTGGATTCATTCTTTTTTACTGCGACTCTATATCCAACTATCAATAGTAAAAATATCAGAGACGCGATTATAATGCGTCTTTTTTTCATTGATTAATAAAGTACTTTTTTGTAATGTCAATTAAAAATTCAACAATCTTTATATGCCTTTCTTCATCTTCAGCTATTCTTTCTATAACCGCTTTCTCTTTCGGGTCATCTAAAAACGGGATTATCTCTTGACAGGCTTCTAAAGCTCGTTGCTCATATTCCAACCCTTTTTCCAAATCAAAGAGGAAGTCTTCTTTGTTTATTGAACACTTTGCCATGATTATTTTTGATGTTTCTTAATAATTATTCCGACCTCTTCTTTGTGTCTTTCAGAATCTTTAAAAAGAATTTCACAATGATCCTTAAAAAGCTTGTATTCTCTTTCTGGAAAGCATTCTTTGAGATCGGTATCTAAAAGAGCTTGATAGAACTCAATCATTGTGGTCTCGATGCGTTGTTCCGCCAAAAGATCATTCAAAAGATCTTCTTTTTTGTTTTCCGGCATATTTTCATATTTAGTTTATATAACACATTTTAATATAAAGCGGTGATATGTAAAGAAAAGAGGGAAGACATTGCTTCCCTTAACCCATCGGAACACTGCAAAAGCTCTTAGAATACTTTGAAATGAATTTGGCCAAATAAGCCGAATCTTTTTGAAGACGAACAACGGTTCTCTGCTTCTCTTTAGGAACGAGCCAATAACGAAGACCTTCAACGTTAAAACTAACTTCCCATAACGAAAAATCTTTTAAAGGTCGCACAAAAGAGTTATAAGCGTCGATCATCTCTTCAAGCTTTATCAAGTCTTTTTCAAAAGAGATAACAATCCAAGGAAAATCGTAATACCAATCGGAACCCTCATGTCCTTCACAACTTCTCTCGGTCCTAATCCCCGAAGTATTAAGGGAAAAGACCAATTTTTTTATTCCCGGATCAAGGATTCTGTCTTTACAAAAGATACAAAAGTCATCATCTATAGAATAATTGTGTCCCCTTTTGCAATTATAACACACAAGAAAAGCTTTCAATTGTATCCTCCTTTCAAATGTACTTGTGATTATTGCGTGCTCAAACGCTTGAAAAGGCAAACTTAAAGCTTACCCTTGTCTGTAAAATCGTAACCAACCCCAAAAAAAAGTTTTTCCAAAAAAAATATGACCACACGATCTGCAAAAATATTCAGATAATTCAAACCGACGAAGCGGTCCAAGAACTCTCGTAATACGCTTGGAGTAACATTTGGGACAAAATCTTTCTTTGAAAATTGTTATCAATTTTACACCCCTTCTCTAAATGAACTGTCTTTTATTTTACCCTTTTTTGCTTTTTTGTCAAATATCTTCCTTGATAGTCTTTTTCTTCTGAAAGAGTTTGAAAACCTATGAGCTTCATCTCTTATTCTTATTAAAAGATTCAAGAAAGAAGGGCTGATATCTCCCTTTTTTGTTGATACGATTTTGTCGCCTCCATACTCTGATATTCCTAAAACGTCGATATCCAAGCCTCTCTTTGAGACGATCTCTTCGAAAGCTTTTACTTGAGCCATTCCTCCATCAACCAGAATAAGGTCCGGGTACTTCCACTCTTTTCGATTTAATCTTCTCTCCAAAATCTCTCTAAGTGATCCAATATCATCGCCAGCCGAAGCTTTTTTTATTTTAAATAACCTATAGCCGTCTTTGTCAAAATCTCCATCTCTATACAAGACCATTGCTCCGACTTGCTCTTTCCCTCCAAAGTGAGATATGTCATAGCCTTCTATTCTTTTAAATTTATCAGTCTCTACTAAAAACTCATCTCTGTTTATCAAGAGAGAATCGTCTATCATTTCTATCAATTTTGCACGATTTGGAGAACTTTTTTTAAAAGCATCTTTGTCACCTTTGAGGAACAAGATCAGATCGTCAATTATCTTCTGATAATCTTTCTTTGATATCTCTCCGGTACATTTGCCAGGACAAAGAGAAATTTGCCTGTGAAAACAAGGCCGACCCAATCCTTCTTTGCAGGTACTGTAAGGAAAGACTTTTCTTATTAAAGAAAGAAGGTCTTTTGCTGTTTTAAAACTCTTAAAGGGTCCCAATTTAAATGAATCCTCTCTAAGTTGACGTTCTCTTTTCAACCTTGGATAAGGCCAGTCTGATTTTAAAATCTCAATATAGATGAAAGAGCGATCGTCTTTTTCTTTAATATTATATTTTGGTCTTTCTTTCTTTATTAAATTAACTTCACCGATAACGGAATCGATAAGGCTCGTTTTGATGATCTTGAGAGAAAAAGACTCTTTTAACAGAGCTTTTGCTTTCGGATCCGCCGATGCAAGATAACTCTTCAAACGCTCTTTAAGATTGACCGATCTGCCGATGTAAATTGGTTGATAGAGTTTATTTTTAAAAATATAAATTCCTGGCTCTTCGGGAGCGGACATTATCTTCTTTAAGACTTTTTCATCCGTCATAATATCTTCTTTAAGTATTTTCCTGTCAGAGATTTTGGGTTTGAAGATATCTCCTTGGGTGTCCCCGTGGCAACAACTCTACCGCCCCTTTCTCCTCCTTCCGGACCAAAATCAATCACATAGTCCGCCGACCTTATTAGATGAAGATTGTGCTCTATCACTAAAACGGAGTTGCCTCTATCAATAAGTTTTTGAAGAATCTTAATCAAAAGATTTATGTCGTGATAATGAAGCCCTGTAGTCGGTTCATCAAGAAGATAGAGTGTTCTTGAAGAGGTATTGGAGAGTTCTTTGGCCAACTTAATCCTTTGAGCTTCTCCGCCTGAAAGAGTCGGAGCATTTTGGCCCAACTTCAGATAACCCAACCCGATCTCTTCTAATAATTTAAGTTTTTGAGCCACAAGGTAAATTTCATGAAAAAAATCAAGAGCTTCGCTTATGGTCATATCCAAAACCTCAGATATATTTTTTCCTTTATAAGAGATGTTCAATACCTCTCTATTAAACCTCTTTCCGTGACAAACATCACACTGGACCAATATTGAAGGCAAAAAATGCATCTCTATAAAGTTAGCCCCGGCCCCTCTGCAAGCCTCACATCGTCCGCCTTTTACATTGAAAGAGAAGTAGTTCTTGCCATAACCTCTTTTTCTTGCCTCTTCCGTGTTGGCATACAAGTCTCTCAATGGTCCAAGAATCTTGGTGTATGTGGCCGGATTTGATCGAGGAGTTCTGCCAATCGGGCTTTGATTCACCTCGATCACTCTTCTCAATTCTTCCAAACCGACAATATCAGAAACGTTTTTAAGATTCTTTTTGCCGAACCTATTCATCAAGATGGATGAATTTTTATAAAGCACTTCCATGAAACTTGACTTTCCTCCGCCCGAGACTCCGCTGATAACAACAAATTTTTTTAAAGGAATCTCAACATCGATATTCTTCAAGTTGTTCAGTCGCGCTCCGATTACTTTTATTTTTTTAGTTTTTTTATCCCTCTCTTTTCCTAAATCAATTTTCTTGTCACCCCTGATATAATCCAAAGTCAATGATTTTTTCTCATTATTGGTTACTAAATCAAATGTCTTGCCGGAGACAACAACTTCTCCGCCTAAAACTCCGGCTCTTGGTCCCAAATCGACCAGATGGTCCGATTCTGCAATCACTCTTTCATCATGTTCTACAACAATCACCGTGTTCCCTAAGTCACGAAGATTCTTTAACGTTTTTATCAATTTCTCATTATCTCTTTCATGGAGCCCTATTGTTGGCTCATCAAGCACATAGAGAGTCCCTGAAAGCTTGGATCCGATTTGACTGGCCAATCTTATTCTTTGAGCTTCACCCCTTGAAAGAGTTGACGCTTCTTGATTTAGGAGAATGTAATCAAGTCCAACTTCAAGCAAGAAATCGAGTCTTGATACGATTTCGGGTAAAAGATTTTCAGAGATTTTCGCTTCCTTCTCATCTAATTCCAAATTATTGAAAAAAGATAGCGCAGACTTAACATCCAAAGAAGCTATATCCCAGATATTCTTATCATTAATCTTCACAAAAAGAGCTTCTTTTCTCAATCTTTGACCCATACAAACAGGACATTTCTCTTTTGAAAAAAATGATTTTCTGCCGAGTCCTTGGCAAATCTTGCAAGCTCCATGAGGGCTATTGAAAGAAAACAGTCTTGGTTCAATTTCTTCAAAAGAGAATCCATCACGAGAGCAAGACCATCTTGAAGAGAGAACTTTCTCTTCACCATCTAATAAGAATCCGGCTAATCCGTCACTATATGAAAGAGCCGCTTCTATCGCTTCAAAGAGTCGAGTTTCATCTCTTCTATCCGATATAAGATCGATTATTATGTCAATATCATGACTCTTGTATTTTGATAAAATAATTCTCTCGTGAAGTGATTTTATCTCTCCGTCAATTCTTGCTTGAGAATAGCCTTTATGCAAAAAGTCGTATAAGAGTTGATAATATTCACCCTTTCTCCCTCTCACTACCGGAGAAAAAACCACGATCTCTTTAGCATTACTTAAGTTAATGATCTTGAACATCTCTTCAATGGTCAGTTTCTTGATCTCTTTACCACAATCGGGACAATAAGGATGACCCACTCTCGCCCATAAAACTCGCATAAAATCATACACTTCCGTCAAGGTTGCTACTATCGATCTCGGATTATGTGAAAGTGATTTTTGATTTATCGCTATCGCCGGAGATAACCCGATTATCTCATCAACATCGGGCCGATCCATTTGACCCATAAATTGCCGTGCGTACGGAGATAGAGAGTCGATATAACGCCTTTGCCCTTCGGCAAAAATCGTATCAAAAGCCAAGCTTGATTTTCCGCTTCCAGAGACTCCCGTAAAAACAATAAGTTCATTTTTTGGAATATCAAGATTTATGCTTTTAAGATTATGTGTTCTTGCTCCCCTTATTTTTATCACTTCATTCATTCTCAATATCTATAAGATTTAATATTTCTTTCTTTATTCCTTTTGGTTTCACTCCGTTTTTTCTATTATACTCTTCTTGAATGAATCTTCTTCTTTGGGCTTCATCCATTCCGGCTTTCATTGAACCAGTTATCCTGTCCGCATAGATAATCACCTTGCCTTTCAGATTTCTTGCAGCTCTCCCCATTAATTGAATTAAGCTTGTTCTGCTCCTTAAAAAACCTTCCCTGTCAGCATCAAGAATCGCAACCATTGAAACCTCGGGAAGATCAAGACCTTCTCTTAAAAGATTAACACCGATCAGTATATTGAATTCTCCTTTTCTAAAGTCAGTTAACATCTCGGCTCTTTTCAATGTTTTTGTATCGGAGTGCATAAAGTTTGATTTAAAGCCTTTTTCTTTTAAGAATTGATCCAACTCTTCGGCCGTACGTTTGGTTAGGGTGTTTATTATCATTTTACCTTCTCCTAAATGTTTGGCTTCTTCCATAAGATCGTCTATTTGACTCTTATTTTTTTCCTTATCAAAAACGGGCCTGATCTCTATTTCGGGATCCACCAAGAAGGTGGGTCTTATTATTTGTTCAATGATTCTTACCGATTTCTCCATCTCAAACTTACCCGGGGTAGCCGAAAGAAAAAGTATAGGACCGACTCTTTCTAAGAATTCATTAAATTTAAGGGGTCTGTTATCTAAGGCCGAAGGAAGTCTGAAACCATACTCGATTAAGACCTCTTTTCTTGATTTATCTCCTTCATACATTCCCCTTATTTGAGGTATAGTAATGTGAGATTCGTCTATAATTGTCAAGAAATCCGGCTCGCCTCCTTTTTGAGGGAAATACGATAAGAGAGAATCTGGTGGTTCTCCAGGAAGTTTCCCTGTCAAATGTCTTGAGTAATTTTCGATACCGTGACAATAACCCAAAGTTTCAAGAAGGGCCATGTCATTTTCGGTTCTCCTCTGAAGCCTTTCTGCTTCCAACCATTTCCCTTCCTTTTTAAAAGAAGAAACTCTCTCTTTCAATTCTTTCTTTATATCATCAATTGCTCTTTCTCTTTCGGGCTTTGTCGAGATAAAATGCTTGGATGGGAAGATTACTGTTTTCTTAAGTCGCTCTTTAATAGATCTAGTGTTCTCATCAATAATCGATATAGAGGTTATATTGGTTTTATCAAGTTCCACTCTATAGATTATCTCTCCCGAGGCTGGTCTTATCTCAAACAAATCTCCTCTTACTCGGAAAGTTCCTCTGATCAAATCCCCTTTAGTCCTCTCAAAGTTAATCCTTACTAATTGTGAAATAAGATCATCTCTTTTTATCAAATCACCAATTGATAAGTAAACGGCTGACTCAAAATAATTGGAAGGAAGACCTAAGTTGTAGATACAAGAAACTGAAGCCACAACTATCGTATCATTTCGTGACAAGAGTGATGAAGTGGTGCTGTGTCTCATTCTATCAATCTCTTCATTTATCATCGATTCTTTCCCGATATAGGTATCGCTTGATGGGATGTAGGCTTCGGGTTGGTAATAGTCATAATAAGAGACAAAATAACAAACTCTGTTTTCGGGAAAGAAAGATTTATATTCTCGATAGAGTTGAGCCGCCAGAACTTTATTTGGAGCAATGACCAGGGTCGGCTTTTTAAAATCGGCAATAATATTTGATGCGACAAATGTTTTACCCGAACCGGTGACACCTAAAAGAGTTTGGAAGCGGTTATTGTTTTCCAAACTTTTATCAATCTCTTGTATCGCCTTCGGTTGATCGCCGGCAGGGTTGAATTTTGAAACCAATTTAAACATAAAAAAAAAGAAAACTCCCCCAAAGAAAGATACTGGGGTTGCCGTTATTATACCCTATATTACAAGAAATTCAAGGAGTCTTTTACTTGGGCAATTCTTTCTTATCTCCAGATTTTATTCTACGAGTGACTCCTGGAGAAGAGACAACGAGAAAAGAGTTTTTTTCTATCATATCTTCTTTCTCCAAAACAGGATCTATCATCCTTGATATCTTGGCACAATCATCCAACGTCACTAAATCATCAGAATCTTTTGCGTCTATTGAAACAACCAGGGAAGGTTTTCCTTCAAAACTCTCAAAAGACACGCTTTTGAGAAGAAGATTTTCTTTCTCTACCAACGGTTTTATAACTTTTATTATATCTTTTTTATTTTTCATTGTTTTTCAATTTTAATAAGTTTGTTTGAAGAAGTTTTACCCGATAATATCTTAATACTTGATATTGGTGACTTAAAATGCTTCGATAATATTTTTATCAATTCTTTGTTGGCTTTTCCTTTCACCGGTCTCTCTTTCAGATAAACCGTGTACTTTGAATCATCCGTCTTTTCAATTATTGTTTCTCTTGGATTGAATTTAACTTTAATGGATATTATCATTTTGAGGATGAGAAGTAAAACGGTTTTCCGTTGGATAACCAATCAAATATTCCGTTCTTGATGAAAAAAGGAAGAAGATTGATTTCGTCTATTTTTTCAATAGGGATCAAATCAAATTCGAGATGATCCTCTTTGCTTTTCGTTTCATCGTGAAGTTTATCTTCTCTTGCTTCATAGATTAAGCTGATCTCCCATATCTCTTCCCCATCTTGTATAAAGTGAGATTCGATTATTCCGGCAAAAGACAATGATTTAATATCAGAGCCTCTTTCTTCTTTCAATTCTCTTATCAAAGCTTCTTTTGAGTTCTCCCCGTCATCGACGTGTCCTCCAGGTAAAAACCAATAATCCTTATCTTTTCTTCTGCAAAGAAGAATCTTGTTTTCTTTGATGATAATCGCCCTTGATACTGTTTCTCTCATCTGTCAACTTAAAATTATTTTATAAATAAAAAAGCTCCAATTTATATTGGAGCCTTGGAGGGTTTTAACTTTTCTCTCTCTAACTTCTCTCTGCATTCACCACAAATTTGAATATGTAAAATCGCATACTCTGTTGAGTTTTTTTTATCTTGAACCAATTGATAAATCTCCTCTTGGCTTAGATGAAGTAATTCGTTTTTCATTAAAGAACCTCCTTTACCTCTTTTCAGGGTAAATACTTTCTACTTATTATTTTTATATTGTCAAGTGTTTTGTCTCCTAAAATCTCTTCTCCTGAAGAAAATCCGTCATCTTCTTTCATTCTTGAAACTTCGGATATAATGGAAAGCAAGCCTTCGACTTCACTTGTATCTTTTTCTTTTTCACTAAGGATCGATTTATACATTTGAAGTTGAACTTCCGCTTGCTCAAAAAAGACCTTTTGAATCGGATGACGTGAGAGTTTTTCCCTCAACCAACGCCTTTCATCTCTCAATTCCTTATTGTTTCGTTTCTCCAAAGAAATCAATTCTGAAAAGATGTCAAAAACTCTGTCAGCATTTTGACGATCGGCTCCGATCACTATCGGAATCAACCCTTTCAATTCTCCTTTGAAATAGTTTCCGTTGGAATCATTAATTTGGGATTCAAAATATTTAACTTCCAACGGCCAAAAATCTTCAGTAACTCTTCTGATATTTCTTTTAATTTTTCTCTCCATATGATCAATCTCAGAAGTGGTTGACGCATCAACGGCCAAAGCGACTCTTTCTATCTCATCTTCACGATCAAACTCTATAATCATATCAACTCCCCTCAAAACATCATCGTAACGGGATGTTTGAACTGGCATCGCTTCGGGACCAAACCACTCTCCGTTGTACACTTGGTCAACCAAGAGAACCTCAAAAGCTTGACCTCTCTTTTCATTAAGATCAGCCACTTCTCTTTCAAAGGGAGACATCTTGCCCTTTTTATCCTCTATTCTTTTTTCGGCCAATTGAAGATGCTTTAAATCTTTTAATATCTCCTTCTCTGGATAAGTGTCTGTAAAATCAAGAGGTTCGGGTCTTTCAAGCTTCCTACCATAATCCAAAACATTTTCTATGTTTTGAAGTTCCCCTATTCTTTCAGTTTCATAATTCATCTCATTGCGTGTTAATGATCGTGCCTGACATTCTAAGATAATCCGCTTTATTTATCTTCTTTTGAGCTAACAGATTATTAAGCCCCGTCAGATATTGATATTCTATCTGAGTCGCTATAAGAGCGTGGTCATAAATACGAACATCATCTATGAAGCCGTTGAAATATCTCGGAGAAGAAGTTCTATAAGCGAAACCGATTCTTAATATTTCGTCTGTAGAAATTATATCAGATGTGGATTTAACCGATGCTTCTTTTTTACCATTTATATAGACACTGTGCTCGGAGCCATTAAGAGTTACAACGACATGATACCAATTTTGAGGAGATATTATTGACAAATCAGTGTCTACTCCAGAATTATTACTAATCCTTGATCTGATCCCTCCTGTACCGCCGCTTACAGCACTTCTTAGCCTCATTTCATAACCTTTATTTGTATCCATTGGATCATCTTTCCCAATGATTCCATAGTACCTCTCGTTATCGGCTATGGAAAACGGAAAGATCCATGCAGACAAAGTTATCTGATTTCCCGCAATGTCGAAGCTGTCGCCTTTTCCACAATTCTCTGGCTCCTGTCAGATTGGAGAAGACTATGCTGGCTAAAAGGGCTAAGACTGCTACTACTACAAGTAGTTCTACAAGGGTGAAGGCTTTGGAAAGATTTTTATTACAATCCTTTCTAAGAATCATTTCTGTTGACCAAAGCTTAGTTGATTTGGGTATTATTCCGTAGTTACTCCGTCAAAATGATCACCTTCATCACTTAGAGCATCTTCTTTGGTTACATGAACAATTCCATCTTTATGCTCTGGTGGAGAGTAGACAGTGTAAAGTTTAAGCGGTTCATCTTGAGAAGTGTTGATTATATTATGACTCGCTCCCGCCGGAACAACTATTGCAAAATCGTCTTCAACTTGATGTTCCACTCCATCAAGAACAGCTTTACCTTCTCCTTTTTCGATTCTTATAAACTGATCGAGATCATGCACCTCCTCTCCGATATCGTCACCGGGAAGAATACTCATTACAACCAATTGACTGTTTTTACCTGTATAGAGAACTTTCCTGAAATTATCATTCTCTTTTGTGGCATCTTCAATATTAACAACGTATCCCTTCATTTTTTTATTAATTACTTAATAATCTGCTTTAGCTTAGCAACTTGATAAGATAATTGCAATCAGAAGAAAGGATTAAAATCAATTTTTTCTGTGTAGCTTTTCCAAATACCGGGACAAATTTCATAAAACTTACAATCGGAGCAAAGATCACTTTTCATTTTATCAAATTCAACTTCACGATAGCTTTTCGGAAGCAGCCACTCTGCAGCATAATGATAATCTGATTTCAGTAAACAAAAAGGAACAGCCTCAAAAAAAACTTTCACTTTTTCTGAATTATAATTTAATGCTTTTTCAAGAGACGGTATCATTTCTTTCAGATTTGGAATCATTTCCGGATTTTCATCCACCCTCCCTTTAGGATGTAGCAGGCTGAATTGAAGAGTAAAAATTCCCTTCTTTATCAAAAATCTTGCGATTCGATCAAGAATCTTGGCATTCGGCTTTGTAATGACCGTATTAGTTCTAACGTTAATTCCCAATGAGATCAGATTTTCTATGCCTAAGATTGATTGATCAAAACTTCCTTTTGAATTGGTTATCTTCTCATGAATATCAGCATTATCTCCGTGAATTGAGAGAAAGATGTCAATAATTGGAAAAGAAGATACTTTTTTTGTAAAGTTGATATCCGAGAATCTTCTTCCATTGGTCTGTATATGGATAGGTGAGAACCCGAACCCAGCGCAAGCTTCAATTATACTTAAAAAATCATTCATTAAAGTCGGCTCACCGCCGGTCAATATTATCTCCTTACATCCGTTTTTTGAGAGATCTTTTAACTGTTTTTTCATATCCGAAACGCTCATTTCTTTTATCTCTTCTTTAGCCCTTGCGCAGATCAAACAATCGTTATTGCATTCTTTGCTTGAGATGATATTTACAAGTTCTTTCATAAAAAAGTGAGATATCCAATTAAGCAAGCAAGGATCAAATACCAGAAAGCCCAGCATTTGGTCATAGGTAAATATTTGAACAATCTGTCATTCCACCAACTCAAAAAAAACCATGCGATAATGTTTGTTAAAATTGAGTCTATTAGGATGATTATGGACAGTATTTTCATAACAAACTCAAGAATTTATTCCTTTCTTCTTGATCAAATCTTTCTATTGAATATCTTAGGGTTACTCTTGGCATATGGGAGGAGTTTTTTCTCAAAAACTCCTTCAATCTCTCTTTATCTCTCTTTCCTGTCTCTCTTAACATCCAACCTACCGCTTTATGAATTAAATCATGAGGATCTTTTAAAAGGAGTTTAGAATAATCAAAAGTTGTGTCCAAGTGACCCTCTCTTATAAATCCGAGAGTAGAAACTATGGCAACTCTTCTTTTCCAAAGATTATCTGAGAAAATCAATTCTTTTAGCCTGCCTTTTTCTCGATTTAGAAAATAATCGCCCGTTATCTTCGGAGCCGAAAGGTCCACTAAATCCCAGTTATTAACGCGATCAAGGTTGTTTAAGTAGAAATCCACTATCTTCTTTTCATCTTCTTGATATTTTTCAATCAAAAGAAGAAGAGCGCAAAATCTGAACTCGTGAACCTTATCCGATAAAAGATCTCTTATTTGTGAGAGATTAAGAAACTTGTAATTTGAAACAATCTTTCTTTGATCAGGGGTCGATATTCCGATGAAAACATCCCCTTCGGCATACTCTCCTTTACCGGTTTTGAAATACCTTTCTTTATCTTTAGCTTTTTTAAAATCAGCCGCATTTCTCAAATCTTTCTTAAGACTCTTAAGTTCCATGACAAATATTTACTCTTCAACCCAATCTCCTTTGTAGCCTTCTTCTTTTAACATCCTTGCTTTTCTGTCGGCGCCGCTTCTGAAACCTCCGATTGATCCGTCGGATCTGATAACTCTATGACAAGGAACAAGCTTATTTCTATTGGCATTCATGATTCTCCCAACAGCTCTGGCTGCTCTTTTATTACCGGCCATCTCCGCAACTTGCCCGTAAGAAAGAACACTTCCTTTCGGTATTTGAGACACAATTTCTAAAACCCTGTCTCTAAATGTCATTTCTTTAAGAGTTTAATTCCCAACCCCGATATTTTAGATCCGCCGAATATTACAATGAAAGATAAAATTGACCAAGAGATTAGGTTTAATATGTCAAATATCGCATCAAACGGTATGGTTGATTGAATTTGTTCAGCCATTATTTGATTCAAATCAATTTCCGGATCATTAAGATCGACTGAAACTTTCGGTTTTTCAACTGAAACAATTTCTTCTTTTTCAAAGATATTAGGAGCAACTCTCTCTCCAGTAAACACTCCATAAGAAGCGTAAAGAATCCAAATGATTAAAATTACTCCCAAAGATAGCAAAACCCAACCTGCCAAACAACGATTATCCATTTTTCGATTTTTAATTAATTATCTCTGATTAATGATATCACTTACTCCTTATTTTTCAATAAAAGAAAAGAGTAAAAATATTTTTACTCTTTTAAACTAGGGAGGAGGTTTTTAAAAATCAATTTCGTATCCGAGGTCAAGAACCTCCAATAATGCTTGTCGATAAAGAGGTTTCAGAAATTCGGGATCAACTCCCAATTCAAAAGATACATCAGCCAGCCCGCTTTTCAGTTCTGCGGTAATCTTTTTTTCTAATTTCCTCTTAACATTATACATCATTAAATCTACCAACGTTTTTAAAACTGCTTCTTTGTCTTTCTCTTTCCAAACAAACATTTTCTATACCTCCGCTCTTTTTAATGAACAACTCTTATGTTTTGATTGTACAATATAAATAAGATTTGTCAATAGCAATGAATGTTTCAGGCAAAAAAAGAGAGAGTGGTAAAATATCTTCCACCAAGATGATAAATATTTATCAAATAATGGAAAACAGATTCCGACTCTCTTTGGTATGAGGAGAAGAATAGGTTCTTATTCTGATCTAATAGCCTAAGCCGAAAAAATCAATTACCCCATTCAAAATCCCCGATCCCTTAGTGAAGAACAATTACTTTTTGAATTCTATAGATTCAATCTCTTTTTCCAAATCTCTTAACATTGAACAGATAATCGGCTTTATAACTTCAAAAAGTTTCTCTTTTGGTATACCGATCTGTCCGGCAACGTTCCCGATGCTTCTTTTCACAGTTTCAGTATTGAACTGTGAGATCCTCATCTCCTTCATTTGATGTTTAATCAAAAGCACCAAAACTTCTTTATCCATCTTCTTCACCTCCTTTTAAAAGAACCTTCATTGAAGATTACTCTTCTTACTTGATTGTACAACATAAGTGGTGTTTGTCAAGATTGAGACAAAAAAAGACTGATTAACTTGATTAACCAGTCATTATAGAGATCTTTGCAATCTCAAGATCTTCGGGCTTATCAATATCAAACCCGATTTCAGGAAAAGAAGATGGGATTGGCTTCGCAAAGACTCCATGCCGTTCAAGAAGATTCATTGCTTGAATCAGGTCAAACGATCCGAGTAAAAGCTTAATCACAGAAGATACTCCAAAAATTGATGCGATCTTTAAGGGTTTCTTTCTGTTATCCAAAATCTTACGCCCCAAGCCAGATAAGGCTTTGATTCTGATCGGATTGATCAAAAAAATATTTCCAAGAGTAAAAGTTCCTTCCTTTAGCTTAACATAAGTCCTCTTCCCTCCGGGAAAAGATCTTTCCATATCCTCTTTTCTGATTATTGGACAATAAAAATCAAAAAGGCAAGGGGTAGAATAATTAAGGAAAGAGTAGATCGACTCTTTGGTTATTAAAGGAATATCCGAAGATGAAATGAGTAATGCTTTTTCAGTTCCTAAAAAGTTAACTCCTTCAATGATATTACTAATCAAGTCGTTTTTCTCTTGAATAACGTCTACTCCGCTCTTTCTCAAAAAACTCAATTGATCCGACGGTCCTATTACAGCAATCTTATCTATCAGGTCGATTGAAAGCATTACTTCAGAAACTCTCAAAACCATCTCTTTGCCATCAATTTTAATAAGCGCTTTATTCTCTTCTCCCGGAAACAGATTTCTTCCTCCTGCAAGAATCAAACAATTGATCATTTAGACAACCTCCTTTTTAAAAGTTCTAATTTCTTATACAATTAAATAATGAAAATGTCAAAATTGTACAAATTCATTTTTTTTGTTAATTTAACTTAATCAACTTTTTAGAAAATAATAAAAAAACGATGAAAAAAGAATCACTTTTTATTCTTCCATTCGATCATAGAGGCTCATTTTTAAAAAACCTCTTTAACCTTGCAGATCGAAAACCGAGTCAAAAAGAGATTGATGAAATAAAAGAATTGAAATGGTTGATATACTCAGGTTTTAAGTACGCGATCAATCAAAGATTAGTTCCTCAATCTTCAACCGCAATATTGATAGATGATGAATTTGGAGAAAAGATAATAGAAGATGCGAAGTCTTCTGGTTACAAAGTCTCCATATCAACCGAGGTAAGCGGGCAAGATGAGTTCCAATTCGAACATGGTGAAGACTTTGGTGCTTATTTAAAAAAATATTCGCCTGATTCAGCCAAAGCCCTTATCAGATACAATCCAGAAGAAGACGAAGATTTGAACAAAAGACAGTTGACTCGTTTAAAAAAATTGAATGATTATTGCAAAAAAGAAGGGATTGGTTTTCTCTTGGAACCGCTTGTCATTGCCACTCAAAAACAGATGGAAGAGGTTGATCAAAGTAAAGAAAGATACGATAGGGAGATGAGACCCAAGTTAATGGTGGATATGATAAGAGAGATAAGAGAATTCGGGATTGAGCCTGATATTTGGAAATTGGAAGGCTTGGATAAAGAAGATGATTACGAAAATTTAGCCAAAGAGATTCACCCCGACTCAAGAATAATCATACTCGGGCGCGGAGCCGACGCTTCTCAAGTTGAGAGATGGATTGCCGTCGGAGCCGGTGTCGAAAAAGTGATCGGTTTTGCTATAGGTCGAACTGTCTTTTGGCAGCCGCTATTAGATTACAAAAATGGAAAAATAGACAAAGAGATAGTTATTGAAAGAATCGCGAATAATTTCTCAAGGTTTTATAAAATCTTTATTGAGTCCAAAGAATCTATTTGAAAAGATAATAAAACGCAAGGTAGTACAAAACCAAAGCTCCAATAAGTATAACTCGTCTCGCAATCTTAGGACCGGCAAACCAGATCTTTTTTGTAAACACGGCTCCGGAAAAGATAACGAGTTCAATGAAGACATAAAAAAATAGATAACCCAATATGTAGAGAGTATAAGCGGTAAGAGATAGCCCTCTCTCCACTAATATCCCCGTAAAAGCTATAGGAAGCCCAACTGAACATGGAAGATCAACCAATGTGACGATTATGGCAAAAAAGATAACGCTTCCAATCATCAAAGAAAGTGTCTTTTTTTCCGATGTCTCAAAAGCTTCTCTCAGTTTATTTGTTGCATTGATTGTCAACTTGGAATCTGATGCTTGGCAAGTTAAAGCCTTCTTTTTAGATCTCAAAAATTCCGTTGTAAAATAGATAGCCCCTCCGAGAGTGGCCAAACCAATAATCAATCTTAGTTTTTCTAAATGCCCGATAAACATCTCGAAAACCTTTCCCCAAGCAAAAACCATTGCTCCGTATATCAGAGCTCCTGTCACAATGAAAAGACTTCCAAAAAAGAATGTTTTTCTCTTTGAGTCAAGAGTTAAAACTATTGAAAGAACTAAAATTAAAGCCCCGATTGAGCAGATGTTTATTCCATCAAGAGATCCCAAAACAAGAGTAATGAAAGGAAGCGACCAGCCTTTAACATTAATCTCTTTTTTGATCAAAGGAATGGTGACTATCAATCCTTCTTCTATCACTTTCTCACCGCTCAAAGCCCTTACTATCATATCTTTTTGATGATGACCGAATTCAGAAAATTGGAAAAAGTTATCGTTAATGAAAAGAGTTGGAGCCATTACATCATAATCGCTTAACCCGTAACTTTGAGCAAAATCATTCAGTTTCTCTTTGTCACTTATGGAATAAACCCTGACCTCCAATCCTTCAAATTCATCTTTTTTCAACTCCTCGAGAAAAGCCTTAGTTGAAGAGCAGACAGGGCACAACCTGTCATCAAAAAGATTAACTATTATCATCTCTTTTGATGATATTGAGGATGAGAACAGAAAAATTCCTACCCATAAAGTAAGAATAAAGAGTGACGCTTTTTTAAAGTCTAAAGTTCGCATTTAACCAAATTTGCCAAGTCTTCAGGGGTCCTTGACCCGTCATAAAGCTCTCCGTTTATCTGAATCTCGGGCACATAACCAGTCTTTATCTCTCTCATACATCTCTCTTCTTCTTCCGAGCATTCAATATAGATAGAGCTTAAGGCTTCTCGTCCGCCAAACTGATTAACAAGTTCCGCGCAAGCCGGGCAAGTCTTACTGCCATAGATAACCACTCCGCTTTCTTTCAAACATTTAATCAAAGATGCATGACCGCGATTATTGCCTGTAAAATTCAAAACGATTAAAACTAATAATCCGATTATTGCAATTGTTATTAAATATTTCTTCATCATTTTTAGATAATAACGCTATCTTTCATTTGAGTCAATTAAAAACCCCTTCATCTTGAAGGGGTTTGTCTGTTATGCAGATCGTTTCGAGTTTTTTCAAAGGACGATATCGGCTTTACCTTTATTCTATCGGGATTATTCTTTTCCGGAATTTTCTGTCTTCTTTTTGGATTGAAGTAATAAGGAACTCCGTAAAGATACCATGGATAAATCTTCATCTAAGATCACCTCCCTTCTGAAAAGATTCTATCAATATTTATCAAATGAGTCAAAGTTTTATCTGCTTCCACTCCCCTTCTTTCAATCTTCCCAATCTGTATCTGTCTATTCTTACTCGTTGAAGATCCGTTACGGTTCGTCCAAAAGCTTCAAACATTCTTCTGATTTGTCTTCTTTTTCCTTCGGTCATTACGATCTTGTATCTTTTGGGAGAAATCTTTTCCATCTCTGATATCTTTGCCACAGACTTTTCCCCTATATCAACCCCTTTCTTTAGTCCTTCGATTATCTTTGCACCCACTTCCTTACCTAACTCCACCTTATATTCTTTTTCACAAGCAAAAGAAGGGTGAGTCATTTTATAGGTGAAATCTCCGTCATTAGTTAATATCACCAACCCTCTACTGTTTTTATCCAATCTACCAACCACAAAGAGTCTTTCCTTTGGCGAAACTAAAGAAAAAACATTCTTCTCTCCCGGAATCTCTCTGTTGGTGCAAGTATATCCTTTGGGTTTATTGAGTAAGATATATACTCTATCTTTTTTTGAAGTTCTTATCCTTTTTCCTTCAACAACTACCGTATCTTCCTCATCTACTCTCATACCTATAGTAGCTAATCTTCCATTAACTTGAACTTTCTTCTCTTTAATTAACTCTTCCGCCCTTCTTCGAGAAGAGTAACCGCTATCCGCTATGTATTTCTGTAATTTTACTTTCATCTCTCTTGTTTAGCCTGACTTCTAAACATTTTACCGCTTTTTTAGCTTATCTTAACCGATCTTATTGATTTTCATTTAATGTTTGACAAAATTACTCTTCCAAATCTCTGGCCGCGGGATGACTACGATGCGATTCTATAAGAACCAATTCATTATCATCATTTAATTTAAGAAAAATGCTTTTGCCAATGGATGGCTCTGCCGTCATCGGTTCATCTTCGCCCCTTTCGGCATAGTTAACCGCAACAATCCCCTCGCCTATCTCCCCTATTGTTTGAGGAGCTATTCTATCACCGATAAAATATCCATTGGAGCCGATATAGCCATCTTCACTGTTTAATGCGGCAACTATATAATAGAAAGTTCCTGTTCCACCAGTCTGTTGGGTTATATAAAAAACAAGATCATCCAACCCGTCACCATTAAGATCAGTCACTAAATCATTCCCAAAATAACTTGTGATTATCTTGGAAGCAGAATTTGGAATTGATTCTTCCGTATAACCGTCTTCCAACTTAACTTCAACATCATTGATTTTGTAAGCGATACTCTTGTAGTCATCTCTATTTGGCTCACTGACTTCTCTTTGGTTACAGAAGACAACTATTCCTGCAATAATTGCGATTAAGATGATTGCGTATAAAAGTTTCTTTTTCATTGATTTGTTAATTACTTTCAAATTATCTGTTCTAAAACAAAATCCAACTTTTTCATGAAAATAAAACAACTATCACTATCAAATTATAATTAAATAGGGTTTTATGCTCATTACTATCAATGTCAGTATACTGTAGCCCCTTTTCTTTGACAAGTTGACCTTATTCGATATATTCACCTACAATAAATGACAACTATTCAATATTTTTAAATATTTGATTCAATTTTTACCATGTTGTTATTATGATAAAATTATAAGATATGGTATCAAAAAATAGGATGGAGAAAATAATTTCACAATTAATTTCAGAAAAAATTCTAAAAACTCCCGAAATAATTGAAGCTTTTTTATTCATTGATAGAAAAGACTTTGTTCCGATAGAACATCAAGTGTCAGCCTACGAAGACTGTGCATTACCCATTGGATATGGTCAAACCATATCACAGCCCTACACAGTAGCTTTTATGCTTGAACTCTTGGGCCCAAAAGAGAAGGATAAGATCTTAGATGTCGGTTCCGGATCCGGTTGGACTACCGCTTTGTTATCAAAGATAGTTGGAGAAAAAGGAAAAGTCTTTGGTTTGGAAAGAATTCCTGAATTAGTTGATTTTGGCAAAAAGAACTTGTCAAAATACGGCTTCAATAATTATAAAATAATGCAAGCCAAAGAAACTCTCGGATTAAGCGAAGAAGCTCCTTTTGATAAGATCCTTGTTTCAGCTACAGCTCAAGACTTACCTCAAGACTTAATAGATCAACTGAGAATAGGTGGAATAATGGTAATTCCAATAAAAGATGCGATCTTAAAGATCGTTAAACTATCAGAAAACAAGACTGATACTCAAAAATTTATCGGATTTGCTTTTGTTCCTTTGATTGAGTGAGTTGGTCTTTAAAAAACACTCGTTGAATTCTTTTGATTGTAAGTTATAAATATCTTTTGAGCCACTATTATTGAAAGTTGATTATCCTATGAAACAGTAGTAGCTAAATTATTCAACTAATTTTATCCTGCTTAATTGTATAATTACACTTCGGATAATTAGAGCATCCATAAAATGGTCCAAACTTACCATTTCTTTGCACTAAATTACCGCCACAGCGTGGGCATATTTTAAGATCCTCTTTCGGCTCTTCCTTATCTTTTTTAGCCATCTTGATGTATCGAACAAGCTTATATCCGTCTATAAGCTCTATTGGTTTATCGTCAGCAAATTTCTCTGCTTCAAGGGTAAACTTATTGGTAGTGATAAAATATCCTTTTCCATTAGTAAGATGATCAGCTAAAGCTCCGTAAAAATTCCTTACGTCACCAACAGTCACCTTTGAGCTTATAAATTTTTACATTGGATGTAACTTTTAACTCCATCTTTTTCGATAACAACATCAACGCCTTTGTCATATGAGCCTCCCACAGCCTTGGTCTTGTAACCAAGTCGAGAAAATAAATCAGCAATGTAATTTTCAAATTCTGATGGTTCCATTCCGCGAAGCCATTGTAACAGATCGCGATCCGAGCGCCATTTCTCTCCTTGCCTGAATTTACGACGAACGTGCCAATTATTAATCTCTATATCAATTCTGTCAAAGAATAACCTGATAGCAATAATTCCTAAAATAAATAACCAAATCGGCCATAACCTCCATAACATTGGAAGTGAACTTTTCATTATTTCCTGTAAACTGATTTCCATAATATTTTTTGTTTTTATTAAAAGCTTTGGATAAAATAATTACTTTAGTGTTATTAAGTGAATTTTTGATTTTTCAAACCTTCAACTCTTGATTTTTCTTGACTATAAAAAGACTAAATTTCTTTAGTATATCATTACTTTAATTTAACTATAAACTAATATTGAGATATTTAGAATATCTAATTACCCACATCAGTCGTCTGTTTTTATCTTAAACACAACAATGCTTGCAACTCTTTTTTAATAATTGATAATTAATTTTTTGGAAACTCCTGTTCGTAAATTTTTCTTTCTTTTATATTAAGAAGAATACCCAATTCTTGTTGTAGCATTTCTGTTTCTTTTTGCTTCTCATTATCCCAAGAAGAAGCATCTAAGTAGATTGCATCGTCAGATATCTGTTTTTTCGAAATAGCTCCGCTTTCAAGAGCATAGCCAATTATATCTTCAGCTTTCGGATAAATAATTTTAAGAATCATCAAACACGCCTCTAAGTACCCACTCCGTAATTCCCTGTATTTCCCTTCAGAGATACCGCTTGGTCTCGGATAACAAAGAAAAACATAAAAAGGGTTTTTCCTATTCATGGGAACGCTAATTCTTACTCTACAGAGGTCCCCAAATTCATTAAGAACTTTATAAAAACACAAAAATTTAATTTCTTTATCGTGAACTCTTTCGACGTCTCTAAATATTGATAAGAATTTATCTAATTTTTCTTTACTTTTAATTTTCTTATATTTTTCTAAAAAATTTAATTTTAATATTCCTTCTATATCCCAACTCACTCCAAGAACTTTATATACTAAGTGTTTACCACTTGTTAAGTTTATAGTTGGTTTTTCGTTGTTTTTTCTTCATTTACTAAAAAAGAGTTATTATAATAAAAAAATAAGTTATTCAACTTTTTAACAGTTTCTATTGCTTCTTTTTCTGCACTACAAAAATTATCACTATTGAAAACAAGTGTCACTTCTTTTATTTCTCTTTCTTTTTGAAAAAGAATAAAAGCAACATCACAGTTATTAAAGAAAAATTTTCTAGATTCTCTTTCGCTCAATATTAGAAAATGTTTAGTTTTAAAAAATATTTTAAATTTATCTTTCATAATAAATTAAATTTTTGTTTATATTGTAACATTCTAATCTCAAAAAACACACCTTTTAGGTATGTTCCTCTATCTCTGAGCTAACCCTAACTTGCTGCCGGGCTAGGACTCGAACCTAGATTAACGGGACCAAAACCCGTCGTCCTACCATTAGACGACCCGGCAATATTATCTATTTATACCAGTCATCTCTATAATTACAAGCTCTAAGGGAAGTTGCATTATAGAGGAATACTTCATCTTGTTCTGAGCTTTGATCATTAAATCCAAAACCACCTTGAGATCTTCTTCTTTGAATCTAGCAGCTTGTTCTTTCATCTTCTTAAAATCTTCATCTGTCAACCCTGCAAGAACAGAACTCATTATCGGTGTTCCTTTCTTATCCGTCTCGTCTTCTAAAATCTTAACAATCATCGTTTTTCTTAAATAATCGGTCAATATTTTAGCAAATTCACGAAGGTCTTTCCCTCTGTTGATCAATTCATCAATTAACTCCAAGGCTTTTTTGGGATCCTTGACAAGAATATACTCTGTCATCTCTGAAGCAAATTTGACGTCAACCAGTCCGAGTAACCCCTCTATGTCTTCAACTTCTATCCTCTTGTCTGAAGGTAAAAATGAAGCGATCTGTCCCAATAATCCTTCGGCGTCTCGAGCGGCTCCTTCGGAGTTCAGAGCGATAAGCTCAAGCGCTTCCTTTGAGATATTCATCTCCTCTTTTTCAGAAATCAACTTCAGTCTTGAAATCAACTCGACGAGTGTCAACTTTCTAAAATCGAATCTTTGACATCGAGATATTATCGTGGGAATCATCTTGTGAGCCTCGGTGGTGGCAAGAATGAATATGGCATGAGGCGGAGCTTCTTCAAGGATCTTTAATAAAGCATTGGCTGCCTCTTTGGTCAATTGGTGAGCTTCGTCAATGATATAGACTTTTTTATTGGATCCAGTTGGAGCAAACTTAATTCCCTCTTTCAATTCTCTCACTTCGTCTATTCCCCTGTGTGACGCCGCGTCTATCTCTATCAGGTCGATTGCGGAACCTTTTGCAACATCAATACAAGAAGGACATTTTCCGCAAGGCTCGGCTCCGTCTCTCTTTTGACAGTTGAGTGATTTAGCCAACAGTCGAGCAATTGTGGTCTTCCCCGATCCGCGAGGTCCGCAAAAAAGATAAGCGTGAGAGACTCTCCCTGATATTATCGCATTGGTGATCGTCTTAACGACATGCTCTTGCCCAACGATCTCTGAAAAACGTTGCGGTCTATACTTTCTATAAAAAACAAGGTGCGACATCTATTTCTTAAAAACTATGAATTTAGATCCTACAAAATTCCAAATGAATGCAAACAATGTTGCAATGATAGCTGCAATATTAGCCCAAAGCTCATCTGATATCTGATATTTAGGTCCGATGACAATAACTACAAAACTGGCAACTCCAACATTGATTAGAAAACCAAAAATTGTTACGGATAAGAACTTAAAGAACTCACCGGCCTCAAATTCTTCATCTCTTTTTTCAAAAGTCCAATGCTTGTTCCAAAAATAGCTGTTAACGGCCGCCACCATAAATGAGATCGCCTTGAATAAGATATAAAATAGTCCTGTCGCTATTCCGGTTCTAAAGATAAGAAGACTCAATACTCCCAAATCAACCAAAGTGTTAAGCGCTCCGACAAGACCGAACTTTGCTATCTGATAGATTGCAACAAATCTTTTGCCAATCCATGAGGCAAAAAAGATTCCAATCAAAGAGAGTAACGATAACCCGATAGGAAGAAGCCAATACCAGAAACCACTTATCGGCAAATCAATATCTGATTCAAGAAGCTTGAAAACCATCAAAGCGAAAAACCCTGTCAGGGCTCCCACAATCAAACTCATCACCGCATCTCTTTTTTCTAAAATTTTATTCATTTTTTCGTTTACGATTATAATATAAGAGATAACCTATTATTCCGGTAAAGGCAATCCCAAGCAAAACTTGCCAACCAAAAAAATCATTTATCAGTATGCCTGCATTAGATACCAAAAGTACTATCGCTCCCGCTATCATTACTCCAATTGAGATCACAGGAAAGGCCTTTTTGAATGGAAGATTGAATACAAAAGCTATAAGCGAAGCCGTCCAACCCCCGGTTATGGGTAGAGGAATTGCCACAAAAAGCAGCAAAGCTAAAAGCCCGTATTTTTCAACATTGACGGAATGCTCTCTTCTTGTTTTTTCAAAAAGAAAATTAAAAAACTTTTCAAAAAAGATAAAATGTTTTGAGAGCCATTTGGAAAAATCTCCCAAAAAAACGAGTATCAAAAAGACCGCCAAGATATTTCCGGCCACAGATATCAGATAAGCCAAAATCGGACTCATTTTGTAAAAAGTTAAAGCGATCGGAATCGCAACCCGTAACTCCCCTACAGGAGTCATTGATAACAAAAAAGTCTTGATTAAAGGCGATATATCAATCATCTGTCTGATTTTACTACAATTTCAATGAAATTAAAAGAAAATTAATCGTCAATTATTTCCATTTCCAAATATTCCGGGCTGAATATAGATAAATCTAATTTTGAGATGACATTTGGCATTTCAATAAAGCGAGACAACTCATTGGAATAACCGGCTCTTGATTGAAGAGAGTATGATATATAAAGCCTCTTCTTGGCTCTGGTAATCGCAACGTAAAAAAGTCTCTGTTCTTCTTCCAGTTCATCTTTTGAATCAAATGAAAAACTGATGGGCAAAGATCCATCTGTCATATTCATGATAAAAAGAGTATCCCATTCAAGTCCTTTAGCCGAGTGTATGGTGCTTAATGTTACCATGTCTTTGTTCAAATCAGTTGTCCCCCTTTCTTGCCCGTCTATCGTAAAATCAATTAAAAAATTCCTTAAAGACGAATATCTACCGCTTATCTCTTTTATCACCTCGATATCTTCCAATCTTTTGTTCCAATTGTCATAATTATTTTTTAAAATTGGCAGATAGTAATTAAAAATAATCTCTAATCTGTCCGAAACTTTCAAACCCTTGGCCGATGCTTTTTTGATCAATTGAGCAAGCTCGGTAACTTCAACAAATTCCGAATCGGCAAGATAATTGAGCGCTTCCTTCAGTTTGGAGCTCTTTGCAATGTTTGAAATCACCCCCTCCGCTCTCTTAACTCCTATCTTGGGTAATAAAGTAAGAACTCTTCTCCATGACAAGTCGTCTCTAAAGCTGGATATGACTCTCAAGTATGAGATGAAATCTTTGACATGAGCCATCTCGTAGAACTTTCTTCCGCCAACAACTCTAAAAGGAATTCTTCTCTTATCCAATTCCATCTGTAAAGCTATCGAATGGAAAGATGACCTGAAGAGAACTCCTATCCTCTTAACGTCTTCTCTATTGGTTATAAGAGACTCTATCTTGGTAGCTATTCCATGAGCTTCACTGTATTGATCCTTATAACAAGTTAATTTCGGTTTCTCTCCCAAATCTTTGTTTCCGGAAACCAATACCTTGGAATATTTCTCTTCCATGTTTTCTAAAACAGCATTGGCTAAATCAAGTATAGACTGAGTGCTACGATAATTACTTTCAAGAGTTACGATTTTACTCTTTGGAAAAAACTTCGGAAAATTCATTATGTTTTTATGAGATGATCCTCTGAATCCATATATGGTTTGAGCATCATCTCCCACAACCACTATATTCTGATGATCTTTGCCCAAAAGATATGTTATCTCTCCTTGTATCGGGTTAGTGTCTTGATACTCATCAACCATGATGTAGTTGTATCTGTGTGATAATTTCTTTCTGATTGATTCATTTCTAAGAAGGAGTCTGAGATTAACCAAAAGATCATCGTAGTCAACATAATTTCTCTCTTTTTTAGCTTTTCCGTACTCAACCTTGATCGCCTCTATCTCCGATACGAATTTATTAAAATGAGGATACTGAATCTCCAGAGCGTCCCCTATACTCATTCCTTTATTGATTGATGCGCTGATAATCTCTCTTACCGTCTCTTTTTTCGGGAAATTTTTATCATTGATTCCGATCTTTTTGACACCTTGATTAATTAAATCTGAAGAATCACTCTCGTCTAAAACCAGAAAAGAGTTTTCAATTTCAATCAAGCCGGAATACCTTCTTAAGACTTTATAAGCAAAAGAGTGAAAAGTTCCCCCTTCTATCTCTTGACACCTCTCGTCTTTTTCAACCACTCGAGAGAGCATCTCAAAAGCCGCTCTTTTGGTAAAAGTCAAAAGCAGTATTGATTTTGGGTTTACTCCGCTGTCTACAAGATAGAGAGTGCGGTACTCAATGACTCGTGTCTTACCTGATCCAGCACCGGCTAATATAAGCATCGGTCCCTTATCATTGGTAACGGCTTCATATTGAGCTTTATTAAGATTTTTTCTGAAATCAATCACAAGGGTTTTTTAATTGTCTCTCAATCACCTCAAGAAGTTCGTCCCTGCCTTTTTTTGTCTTGGCGGAGTATCCGATAATAGGAATGTCTTTTGCTTCTTTTTCAATCGACTCTATCTGTTCTTGATAAGACAACCGTTTCAATTTATCTGATTTGTTTGCAATTAAAAATATCTTGTGTCGATTCTCAGACAGATTCTCTATCATCTCTTTATCTAATTGAGTCAACCCAACCTTTATATCAATCACTAAAAAAACAGCTCTCGGCTTCTTTTTGGCCGACCTGATATACCAGAGAATTCGAGAGATCATCTTGTTTCTTTCTTTAATCGACACTTTGGCAAAACCGTATCCGGGGAAATCAATCAAGTAAAACTCGTTATTGATTAAATAGAGATTGGCACTTCTTGTTTTTCCGGGAATTTTACTTGTTTTAGCCAAGTCTTTTTTGCCAATAATTGAGTTTATCACGCTTGATTTTCCAACATTTGAACGACCAAAAAAAGCTATCTGAGGTAGACTCCCATAATCATCACCCATAACGGTTTTTATGAATTTTGCTTCTTTTATCTCCATTTCAAATTGATTTTAGCTTTCCCTTATAGTAAAATAGATGAAAATGATTAAACTTTACAACACTTTAACCAGAAAGAAGGAAGTTTTCAAGCCGATAAAAGATAAAATCGTCGGTCTCTATGCTTGTGGACCAACGGTCTATTGGTACGTTCATATCGGAAACCTTCGCTCTTACATCTTTGAAGACGTATTGCGTCGCACGCTGGAGTATAACGGATACAGTGTGAATCATATCATCAATATAACAGATGTCGGACATCTCACTTCAGATGCCGATACGGGAGAAGACAAGATGGAAAAGGGGGCTAAAAGAGAGAAGAAGAGTGTTTGGGAGATAGCTGAATATTACACTGATGAATTTAAAGAGGATATAAAGAAATTAAACATCAAAGAGCCCTCGTCATGGACCAAAGCCACCGATTTCATTAAAGAGCAGATTGAGTTGATAGAAGATCTGGAAAAAAACGGATTCACTTATCTGATATCGGACGGCCTCTATTTTGATACCGGTAAATTGGAGAATTACGGTCGCCTTTGGGGAAGTAAGAAGGTCTTGCTTAGGGCCGGAGCTAGAGTCGAAGTGGTAAGGGGTAAAAAGAATCCATCTGATTTTGCCCTTTGGAAACTAACTTCTGAAAAAGAAAAAAGGGAGATGGAGTGGGATTCTCCGTGGGGACGCGGTTTTCCCGGATGGCACACCGAATGTGTTGCCATGGCCAAGTCCAAACTTGGATTACCTTTTGACATTCATTGCGGAGGAATTGATCATATTCAAATTCATCATACAAACGAGATTGCTCAATCAGAGGCGGCTTATGGAATAGTTCCCGCCAGTTTTTGGATTCATGGTGAATTCCTCGATCTTAAAAGTGAAAAAATGTCAAAATCAAAAGGTAATGTTATAAGAATAAAGACTCTTGAAGAAAAAGGGATTGATCCCTTGGCTTACAGATATCTATGTCTTAATGCTCATTACAGAACGAAGTTGACATTCTCGTGGAGTGCCCTTCAAGCGGCTCAAAACGGCTTGAATCATCTGCGATTATTGATATCAACTCTTAATAAAGGAGGTGGAGATGTTGACCTGACAAAAGAAAAAGAAGAATTCCTTAATATTATGAATAATGATCTTGATACCCCAAAGGCGATCGCTTTCCTTCAAAAGAAATTAAAGGGAACTGAATTAACAGAAGGGGAAAAAAGAGCCTTAGTAAAAGAAGTTGATCAAATATTTGCTCTTGATCTTGATAAGCTTAAAAGAGAGCCTATTACAACGGACGGTAAAAACTATCTTGTCAGTTCAAGAAAAGTAAACAAAGAAGAGAAAGAAGTCCTTGAAAGATTATTAAAAGAAAGATACAAATATAAGAAAGAAAATGATTGGCAAAAAGCCGATCAAGTAAGAAAAGAGATAGAAAATTTGGGGTTCTCAATTAAAGACACTAAAGACGGATCAATAATAACAGAGACAGATGAGCCAAGATAAAAAGTTAATCCATAAAGTTCCCCCACAAAGCTTGGAAGCCGAGGTATCGCTTCTCGGATCTTTAATGATTGATAAAGACGCGATCATAAAGGTGGCTGATTTTCTACAACCCAGAGATTTCTATAAACCGTCTCATCAAGACATCTATCAAGTAATGTTGGATCTCTTCAAACAAAGAGAACCAATTGACACTCTTTCAGTTTCAGCCGCCTTAAAAGAAAGAAATCTGTTCGACTCCATCGGCGGCACCGCTTGTCTCGCCGATATGGTGGCCTCCGTCCCAACTTCAAGTCATATTCTCAATTACGCCAAGATTGTGCAGAAAAAAAGGATCTTGAGGGATCTGATTGAGTCAAGCCGAGATATTGAATTGATGGCTTACAAAGAAGTCGGAGAGATTGACAATCTGCTTGATAAAGCTGAGAAAAGAATCTTCTCTATCGCAGAACACTCTATGCAACAGAGGTTCTATTCAATCAAAGACAATCTTGAAGAAACATTTGATCGAATAGATAAACTTTCCAAGTTTGAAGGATCTATTAGAGGAGTTCCTACAGGGTTTGCTGAATTGGACGACAGGCTTTCCGGTTTACAAAAATCAGATTTGATAATATTAGCCGCTCGTCCTTCTTTGGGTAAATCCTCTCTCGCCTTTAATATCGCTTTAAACGTTTCAATGAATCATAAGACACCTGTTGGAATATTCAGTCTTGAAATGTCAAAAGATCAGATCATTGATAGGTTCATTTCAACTTTAGCGGGAATAGATCTTTGGAAACTTAGAACCGGGCGTTTGTCTTCAAAGGGTGATAATAATGATTTTGAAAGAATCCAGCACGCTTTGGCGGCTCTCTCTGAGACTCAAATATATGTTGACGACTCGGCTAGTTCAGACGCTTTAAAGATGAGAGCTATGGCCAGAAGGCTTCAAGCTGATAAAGGACTCGGTTTGATAATAGTTGATTACCTTCAATTAATAGATTCAGGAAGAAATTCAAATTACGACTCAATGGTTCAACAGATGAGCGCCATATCCCGATCTCTTAAAGGTTTAGCTAAAGAGCTTAACATCCCGGTCTTGGCCATCTCTCAACTATCAAGAGCTGTTGAACAACGAACTCCGCAGATACCGCGACTTTCGGATCTGAGAGAATCGGGTTGCCTTTCGGGAGAATCATTAATTCGGTTGTCAAACGGTGAAAAACCTGTCGAAATAAAAAAACTAGTCGGCCAAGTTGACATACCTGTCTATAGTATGGATGAAAATTATAGGATCGTTAAGAGTAAGATGTCAAAAGTTTTCTCCACTGGCAAGAAGATGATCTACCAGGTCGTAACCGAAAGCGGTAAAGAGATTAAAGCTTCGGCCAATCATCCTTTCTGGAGGGTGGACGGCTGGAGTCGTCTTGATGAATTGAATAAGGGAGATTACATCGCAACACCCATCAAAGAAAAGAGTTCTCTTGTCTGGCCCAGAGAAGCTTGGGATCATATCATCAATCCGTTATTAAACCATCATAACGTGGAGTTGAATTGTAAAAAAGATACCCCGATTAAGACTCTACAGATGACTAAAATGGCACAAATTGTCAATTCACCCATAATATCGAATATGGTAAATGCTCAGATAAGATGGGATAAGATAGTGAGTATAAAAGAATTGAGAGTTGAAGAAGTATATGACGCTTCCGTTCCGATATTTCACAATTTCATCGCCAATGACATAATTGTAGAAAACAGTATAGAGCAAGATGCCGATGTTGTACTCTTTATTCATCGTGAAGACAAATATCGCACGGACACTGAAAGAAAGAATGTAGCTGACATTATGATTGCGAAACACAGAAACGGTCCTGTCGGAAAAGTTGAGCTCTATTTTGATGAGCAGACCGCCACATTTAAAAGTCTTGATAAGATTTACAGCGACGAAACCAGTTTCTTATGAACCCGAAATCGATTCAAAGATTGATTAACTCTTTCTCAAAGCTTCCGTCAGTTGGGTCAAGAACCGCATCTCGTTTTGCATTTTATGCAATCAAAGCTCCAAAAAAAGAGATAAAAGAGATGATTGAGGCTTTAATTGAGGTGAAAGAAAATGTTAAGCTTTGTTCTATCTGTTTTAATCCGTTTGAAGGAGAATCCGATCTTTGTGAAATCTGTTCTGATCCGAGAAGAAGAAAAGACACTCTTTGCATAATAGAAAAAGAAAGCGATTTAATCGCTATTGAACAGATTAAGAGTTATCAAGGAATCTTTTTTATCTTGGGAGGGACATTATCTCCCACAAGAAAAGAAGGGATTCAAAAAATCAGAATTAAGGAATTGATTGAACGAATAGGAAACCCAACTAAGTTTGGGCTGAATAAATTGAAAGAAATTATTATCGCAACCAATTTTACATCTGAAGGAGAAACGACTGCACTCTATCTTGAAAGAACTCTCAAAGACAGTGGAATAAAGATTACGCGATTGGCTCGCGGATTACCGAAAGGCGGAGAGTTGGAATATATTGACGAAGAGACCATCTTGTCTGCTATAAACCAAAGAAGATAAAACCCCTTTTGAAGGGGTTTTTTTAGGCTTCTATCTTTGTTACCTCAACTTCAGTGTATTGCTGTCGATGGCCTTTTTTGATTCGTTGTCTCTTTTTGGGTTTGTACTTAAAAACTATGATCTTATCACCTTTAAAGTGAGACAATATTTTTGCTCTTACTTTGGCCCTGTCTATCAAAGGAGTTCCCACTCTAACATCTTTGTCTTGAGCAACCAAAAGCACCTGATCAAAAACGGTTTCTTTCCCTTCTTCGCCTTTAATCTTCTCTATCTTTATCTTTTTACCGGGCTCAACTAAATATTGTTTCCCGCCTGTTTTGATTATAGCTATCATATTAAATTCATTCGTTAATGGACCGATATTAACTCAAAAAGAAGAATTAGTCAATTTCATCACGATTTTTCGGTGAAGAGATTTTTTCAACACCAGGATCAATTGATTTTCCGGAGATGTTGTAAAGATCTTTGTCTATTCTATGAAATTGTCCAACTGCGCGATTATAATGATTCACCGCCGCTCCCATCGATTTGCCCAAAGAATCCATTGATTTTTGATAAGTTGACAGATGCTTGGATAGCTCGTCTACTCTCTTTAATATCAATTGAGCCGATTCCTCTATCTTCATCGCTTTTAGTCCCTGTAAAACTGTTTGCAAATAAGCCAGAAACGATGTTGGAGATACGATAATCACTTTATACTTTCTTACCGCCAATTGTAAGAGATTTTCAGTGTCTTGAGTTATTGGCCCAATCTTGTTAACCAAGAGATCATAATAGATTGCCTCGTGAGGTATGAACATGAAGGCGAAATCTGTAGTTCCCTCTTTAGGTTGTATATATTTCGCAGTTTCAATAATTCTATTCTTAAGATCGGAGATAAAAGCTTTTTCCAATCTTTCTTTTTCATAATCATCTTTGGCTTCGCTTATTCGATTGTAATTTTCAAGTGAAAATTTTGAATCAATCGGGATAATCAATTGATCTTTCAAAAATATCACAGCATCAACCACGGTGCCATCTGAAAATGAATATTGAGTTTGATAAATTCCCGAAGGTAAAACATTTTGTAAAAGAGTTTCGAGATAGAATTCTCCGATCATTCCTCTTTGCTTCGGGTTCTTTAACATCTCTTGAAGATTTCTTAACTGATCGGTGACGTTTAAAACTTGTTTTTGACTCTCACCCAATTTAACTAGTTCCTCAGTTACCCCTTTTATAAGCTGAGAACTCTCTCTTGATTGTTTTTGGACACCTTCAACAGCCCTCCATAAACCGTCTCCAACATCTTTTCTCATCGCCTCAATGTCTTGTTTTAGGTAATTGATTGAATCATAACTTGATCCTCGTCGAAGCTCTCTTTTAATAAAGAAAATAACTCCTATTGCAAAGAGAAACATCAAGATCGCTATGATTATAATAAAAGTAAATTCGTTCATTAACTTATCAGTATCTCTATTATAACAAAAGAGGTGTAAAGAGAAAGAAGAATTATTCCTTCTTTAGCCGTTATCCTCTTACCGCTTCTGACAAATAGCAGAAAAAGAAGACCGCATATGATCAAGAAGAAACGGGCAATGCAAAACGACGTCTTGTCGCCCATACCTATCGTTATGGGACAAATCAGAGCCACCGTACCTAAAACAAGGGTTGAAGACATCGCCACCGCTCCCATCAATACGCCCAATATCATCCATGATTGCCCTTTGCGTGCCAAAGATATTGAGAAGTAGGTTTCTGGAATTCCCACACCAACAGCAACAATCAAGATTCCGATAAGCGGTATCGACATCTCCATCGCTTCCGAAAAGAATTTGGACGATTCCACTATTCCTTGAGCACTTAAAACAACGATTAAAAAACCTCCAAAAATAATTCCAACACTTTTTAGGAAAGAGATAACCCCTTTCTTGTTATTCTGATTACTTTCAGTCTCTTCATAAATCTTAGTGAACCTCTCTTTTTTTGAAAAAAGCCAATATATGAAGAAGAAGAAGAAAATTAAGAGAATGAGTCCGTCTTGACGAGAAAGATCTCCATCAAAAATCAGGATCAACGGTAAAATGGCAGCCATAACGGCAAAAGTTGATCCAGCTTTCACAGTCTTACTGTCAACTTTAATTCCATTCCTCAATATTAAAGCGCAAAGACCAACCGTAAAAGAGAAAAGGAGAACGTTTTGTCCCAATATGTTGCCAAAAGATAATTCCGGAACTCTATTTATCGCAGATATGATCCCTATGAAAAATTCTGGAGCAATGGCTCCGATTGAAGCAGTGAAAGCAACAACAAACTCTTTCCAACCCAAATACTTTGCCACCCTGCTCAAAGAATCAATCAACCATTTAGTCGATGAAACCAAAAAAAAGCAAGAAACCAAAAAAATTACTATGTAAAGTATCATTTGCATAAGAAGAAGCTTATTATTTCTGAAAAGACTCCGAGAATTAATATCAGAATAACGGGATAAACTATGAACCTAACCGAAAGAGAAGACAATTTTTTGTATATCAACGAAACGATTATTCCGTCTATGGCTAGCATTATTCCTCCTACAAAACCTATGACTTGAATGAAATCCTTAATACCTAAAAAGTAGAGTGAAATTGGAACAAAAGATGCTATCGCCCATGATAATTTTTCATTGATTTTCAAATCATGCCAAAGCATTTTTTTAAGAGTGAGTCCTAAAGCAATAAAAGAAGTGAAAGTGGTGATGATCGCCATTGATAATATCAGATATGTTAGATTTGCTCCCAAAGATTTGTTCAGAAAGGAAAGTGCATCGGGAGGAGTCTCATTTCCGCTCAATCCAAGTATTAATACGATAAAGAGGAGATAGACTATCATCGGTAAGATAACCGCAAAAGGGATTATCTTTTTCAGGTAGTTAGACTTTTCTTTAAGAACTTCTTCAGCTTCCGGAACCAAACTTACACCCCAAAGAGAAAAGAGAACAACCCCGAAAGGAAGTAGAAAAAATGAAGGATTGGATTCGAAGATCAATTGAGAGAAGTCAATTTGACTGCCACCTTTTACAAAAAGAGCGACTAACGATACGAAGAGAAGAATTAATCCTCCCAATTGAACTTTATCAATCGCTTTTATTCCAAAAAAGATTAAAATCGCTCCTATCGCAAAGTATATTATGGTATAGAAAGTTTCCCCCACCCCAAAAAAAGGGGCAAATATCGCTTGGAGAAACTTTCCTCCGAGGATAAGATAAGCCAAGTTTGAGCCTAAAACGCTCAATACTCCCGATATCAGCGCTATCTTGTAAGCCTTTTTACCCAAATGATATTTGGCAAAACCGGGCAACCTAATGTAATTAGGTGTTTTAAGCGCAGCATCGGCGAAAAAATAATGGACCAAGATTGATACTAACCCCAAAACAACAAAATAGATCGCCATCACGAATGGGTTGGTCTTTAATGTAAGATAGGGCAGAGCGAAGAAGCCTGCCCCAATTATAGTCCCTGATATAATTGAAAAAGCGTATGCGATTCGTATCATATTTTGGCGGCCCCAAGGGGAGTCGAACCCCTGTTACCGGGCTGAGAACCCGGCGTCCTAGGCCACTAGACGATGGGGCCAAAAAGAAAGGGGGTGGTTAATTTTTTTTAGGCAACAAACTCTACCTCCTTCAACACCTTTTCAAAATCTTGACGCTCTCTTATCCTTAAAAGGATAACTCGAGCAATTTCAAACTCTCTGGGCAATTGAATTCTGTGATGATCTTCTCTCTTTTGGTCAATTTTATCGATAATTTTATCAAGTTCTTCTATGTGTAGTTTACTTTCATTGATAAATCCATAGATGGACATTCTAAAAAAGCAGAGATTTTTAATATATTTCGATAAAAGGTCGGATTTCCTGCTCAATAATTCTTTTATCACCGCAAAATCTTCTTCACGAATCGGTTCAACAGTTGATTTTAGATGATTAAGAGAAGAAGCAGGTCTTCTGAAACTTCTTCTTTTCAATAGAACCACTTCCTTTCCTTACACCACCCCCACTGCAAAATAAAAGTACTGATGATGATTTTAGCAAAGATTCTTCTTTTTGTAAATTGAGTTTAATCTTTGAGAAATCCAAACTAAATTTAACCCGATTGTGACTCCGGTCCTTATAACCAACATCAGATCAATAATCTCATCTCTATCAAGCTCTTTGTTGATCCAAAAAGGTATCGTATCTCCTCCATGATTAATTTTAAAATTAGTCTCTTTATCTACATTCAGATCACTGACCCAAAGATCAAAACGATCATCAAATCCGGTACTCAGTAAGGAATTTGAAAAATCGTTTCGTCTTAAAAATTTAGTAGCTCCTTCATCCGTAATGACAAAACTTTTGACAAACTTGAAAGCCAACTCAAGATCTATATTTTCTCCTTTCAATATTAAGACGGGTAATGAGGAATTATTAATCAAGAAAGGGAGATTTGATAGATAATCATCGTCTTGAGATTTTATTAAAAAGATTCTGTCTTTTGTAAAAGAAAAAGAGTCCCTTTTTTTAAATCGAAAATCGGAATCCTTTAAAAGATTAAATATAAGATCAATTATTCCACTGTCCGACTCCGCTATAATCGTTATTAAGATCGGTTTCTTGAAAAAGTATGCTATTTTGTATAAAAAGTTCATTCTTCCGTCCTCTCCGGAGGTATTTGATAATAATCTACTATATACTTTGCAAGCTCTCCAAATATGGGAGCTGCGGAATATTCAGAAGTCTGTGCTCTTGGATTGTCAAGTTTAACCAATATTATGAAAGAAGGATCAAATGCCGGGGCATAACCTATAAAACTTTGAATTGTTTTATCTGAATATCCGATCTTTGGAATCCCGAGTACAGACCAAGGAACTTGAGCTGTTCCCGTCTTACCAGCTACGTAATAACCATTAACTCTTGCGGATTTGGCATAACCTTTTTCGGTCACACTCACCATCATTGATGTGATGTCCGCACTTGTTTTTTGAGATATAACACGCTTACCATATGAAGAATTATCTTTTTGAATTATGTGAGGGTTGATTAATCGCCCTCCATTGGCAAGAGCTGAAAATGATTTGAGAAGTTGAATTGATGTAAAGTTTACGCCTTGACCAAAAGAAGCAGTGGCAAAATTAACCTCATAACCTTCCTTAAAACTCTTGTTTGGTGAATTGACTTCTCCTTGCAGATCTATTCCTGTTAAATCAAAAAGCTCAAACTTCTCCAAATAATCATAAAATACGGAGTTTCCGACAGATTTTTGAGCAAAAACAGCTGCGGTATTTATTGACTTTTCAAGAGCCTCCGTCATGCTCACTTTACCCCATCTCCTTTGAGCGTAATTCTTAATCGTATAACCGCCTATCTTAATTTCTCCCGGATCGTCATACACGGTCTCGGGTGTAATTTTGCCTTCCTCCAATCCAATCGCCATCGTTATCGGTTTAAATATGGATCCCGGCTCATATGGAATTTGTATCGTCGGATTAATGAAAATACTCAAATCTTTTTCAATAAAATACTCATTCGGATTAAATGTTGGATAATTAGCCATCGCTAATATTTCTCCAGTATGAGGATCTCCGACTAAGATGGATCCTCCTTCTATAGCCAGATCTTCATGAGCTTTTTCAAGAAGCTTTTCTGCCATGAATTGAATATTGTAATCTATGGTTAGAACCAACTCTTCTCCGGAATTAGACAATCCCGTCACTTTTTGAATCAGATAACCAAAAGGACTCTTTTCTCCTTCTTGGACTACGACGGATCCTTCCAATCTTTGGTTGTAATAGCCCTCAACTCCGTATTGGCCGGAGCTTTCTCCTCCTAAAAAACCAACAAGATGAGACGCCAAACTCTCTTGAGGATAATAACGAATATCACTCTCTTTTATGTAAACCGCCGGGAGTTTGGCTTCTTTTATAACATTGACTTCTTCTGAAGATAATCTGTCTTTTAATATCTCGTATGAGCTGTCTGTGCGTTCAATTCGAGCCAACAATTCTTCTGAATTAATATCGAGTATCTGACTTAGTCTTTCTACGGTCTCTGAAGGATCTATCTCTTTTTGAGCTATCTCTCTGGGTGATATATATACATGCTCCCAACTTCTGTTAACGGCTAAAGGATAAAGATTATTCAGCCTGTCTTGAATATAGATTCCGCCTCGATCTCCTTTTGTTTGAAGAAATACTTTATGCTGACCTTGAGCTAAAGCCTTCCAATAATCTTCGTTTACAACTTGAAGTTCAACAAGTTTGTAAAAGATAAGAGAGGCTATTACCAAAAAACAGAACAAAACAAAATTAAATCTTTGCTTTTTCATGGTTAAACCTACTTGAAGGCAACGTGAGGCTCAAGAATTTCAATATAATGAACTTCTTCTATTCTTTCAAAATCGGAGTCCTCTATTTTTGACTCAACTCTTGATAGAGAATTTTGTTTTAAGAAGCTGTACTCGTCATTTCGACTCTCTTCCTTGACGCTTTTAATCTCATTATTGTAGGTGCGCACCAAATAAGTTTCTCTCGTCATTTCACTGATTTGAAACATATAAACAGCAATCATAGCAAATAAGAGAATACCACTGACTTTTAGCATTCCTCCTCCAAGGATATTTTTTGCCAGAGAAACCGAATCGGTTTTTTTGTTGAATAAGAGTATTTTCATCTTGTTTTTATAGCTACCCTTAATTTTGCCGACCTTGATTTTGGATTATTTTTTATCTCATGATAATCAGGAGTAATCGGTTTTTTTGTTTCTATCTCCAATTCCCCTTCTGCTTTCATTTTTTTAAAAAAGTTTTTAACGATTCTGTCTTCAATTGAATGAAAAGATATTACCGCTATCTTTCCCCCTTCTTTTAAAACCTCCAACGCTATCGGAAGAACTTTGTAAAGATTATTAAGTTCATCATTTACTGCTATTCTCAATGCCTGAAATGTCTTGGTTGCTGGATTGATTCTTGTCCTTTTGAAGACAACGCCTTGAATAATTTGAGCTAATTCAAGAGAATTATTTATCTTTTCTTTTTTTCTTCTTTCCACAATCGCTTTAACAATTTTTTCCGCCAAATATTCTTCCCCATATTCTTTAAGAATTCTCTTTATCTCTTCCGGAGGCCAAGAATTAACTATCTCCCATGCAGTCAACTCATCATTTTCGTTAAATCTCATATCTAACGGCTCGTTTCTTTGGAATGAAAATCCTCTTCCACTGCTTTCGATATGCCAATTTGAAATTCCTAAATCTAAGACTATCCCGGAAATTGACTCAAACTCTTCTTTTTTAATGATCTTTTTTAAATCGGAATAATTACCGTTAACTGCGATCACATTATCTTTCATTTTCAACTCTTTGGCTTTCTTGATAATAAGATCTGTGTTTCTTTTATCTCTGTCTATTGCCAATACTTTTCCCTCCGGTGCTATCTTTTCGACTATCGCGAAAGTGTGTCCTCCTTCTCCGGCAGTACAATCTATCAGATTATCGCCTCTTTGAAGATTCAATACAGTGATTAATTTTTCTTTTAAAACTGGAATATGCATTAAATTCCCAATTCCTTCAATCTCTCCGCTATATTCTCACCTTCTTTTTCAGTAACTCCTTTGTACTTCTCCCACTTATCTTCATCCCAAACTTCAATCCTGTTCAACAAACCGACTAAAACTGCTTTTTTCTTAAGTGACGCATAATTCTTTAAATAATCGGGAACAAGGATGCGACCCATACCATCAATTGAAACTTCCATTGCTCCACCTAACATGAGACGGGCGAATCCTCTCGCATCAGATTGAGAAAGAGGTAACTTACTTATCTTATCCGCAAGAATTTCCCACTCTTTAGTTGAGAATATAAAAAGACACTGATCCAATCCTCTAGTAATCACAGCTTTTTTACCAAGCAGATTACGAAACTTAACAGGGACTGCCAGTCTCTTCTTGTCATCTAATGAATATGTATATTCGCCTATAAACATGAGTTTTACACACACTTTAATGGTTTTCCCCACATTTATCCACAATCTACCATTGCGTATTCACTATACCCCACATATATACATTTAGTCAACAGACAATACTATTGTCAATTTCACGTTTAAAAAAGGGAGTTTTCCACATTTTGAACAAAACAAAACCACCTAATATTGAACCAGGTGGTCTTATCTTAAGTCTTGAATTAGTTGAGTTTCTCTCTCAAAATTGCAAGCTCTCGAATCTCTTCAAGCTTCTTTTTTGCTTTTCTCTCATTGGCAACCTCTTTTCTTTCGTCTATCCAAGACGAGAAAGCCTCAAATTGACCTCTGAATAAAAGAAAGATGATCAGAGTGGCAAACAGAGGAAGAAGGATGAAGTCAATCAACCTATTGTTAGTAATCCCCGTCTTTATGCTAGTAGCAGCTCCCGCAACAATTCCTTTTACAACAAATATTTTTGATGTATCATTGACGTTCTTTCCGCCAGCAGAAGCAAAAGCCGAATTGATCAAGTTGGTTGATCCTATTCCGAAAGAAGAATCTTCTTTTGCCACCGCATCAAAAGTGACCACTTTCATATCACCCGCTGAAATTTTACCTATATTCAATCCGGAAACTATATCTCCGGAAACCGTTACGCCGTCCACCATAAGATTGCCCAAATAATCAATTCTATCGGGTAGAATGTTTCTGACTATAACGTTGTTAAGATTTTCACTGCCGATTGATCTAACCTCTATTCTGATAGAAACTTTCGATCCAGGGGAGATGGTTACTGAATCACTCCAACTTACATTATCATAATCTCTTACCAAGTTTCTTACGGAAATATCTTCAGTTCCAACGTATAATGCATTGGTTCGACAAACAACTGAATCAATCACGGTGGAACTTGATGAAGTTCCATTTCTTAAATAATACCTGTAAGAAGTGTTTGCAGATAATCCAGAATCGGTGAAACTTCCGGCGGCACTTGACCAACTCCAAGTGTTCAATTTGGTACTATCTCTAAAGAGTGAGACATTTTCTCCGTTTGAAAAATCATATTTCAAAACAATTGAATCATTGGTGGTAAAATCACAATAGACGTCCCCGTAAACATTTGTGGATTTACCCGTGGTAAAACTCCTTACTTGTCCATACTCTCTTCCGTAATCATTTTCAGCTACCGCTCTGTAGTAATAGGTGGTGTTTGAATTAAGCCCGGTAATGGTTCTATCAAACTGCTTTGATGATGAAGATCCGATCTTGGAAGTGGTATTGCCAAGAGATGAGCTGGTTCCCCACTCAAACCAACCATATGAATAGTTGCTGTGCGGATCAAAGTAACCATTAAGTGTGGCTGAAGACTTCTCTATCTGAGTGGCACTGTGAGTGGTCACTGACGGAGACTGGCCTTGAGGAGTTGAATCTTTACCCGTGGTAAAACTCCTTACTTGTCCATACTCTCTTCCGTAATCATTTTCA
>CAZPFW010000001.1:96803-282523 GCA_964586065.1 uncultured Candidatus Saccharibacteria bacterium
GTGGAGAAGAAATATTCTTCTCCTAGAAATCTGTGACTAGACTCCTTGTCTCTCCATAAAATGTTCCGAATTTATTTCTTGCCGCTACCCTGAATGAATATTTAGTGGCGGGCTTCAATCCAGAAATCGACTTAACGATGCTTCCAGATTCAGAAAACTCATTCGTCTTTCTATCAAGAGACGTTCCCTCCCCCCACTCAAACCAAACATCAGTGGATTCGCCGTTGTTTTGAACATTTGCGGCTAGTTGAGCGGAGCTATCTGTAACACTTATGACGTTCTTTGTTTCAAGAACAGGTTCGACAGTTGTTACAACTGGATCGGGTTGAGGACTTGGTTGATATGAAGCATCAGTAACAAAACTTCTAATTTCCCCATAGTAATAATCCCCTCCTCTTTCTCTTCCGGCTAAACGAAAATAATAAACGGTTTCCGCGCTTAGCCCAGTAATCCTTGCACTAACAGACTGAGAGGAGGTTACTAAAATCTCATTAGTAGTATTTTTAAGAGAACGAGTCGGTCCCCACTCAAACCAATAATCCAATCGTTTGTCCTTGGGATCAACCATGCCATTAAGATAAGCATAAGACTCTTCAATCCGACTGGCATTATCGGTCCTCAAGATCGGTGAAAGCTCATAAGAAGTTGCGAGTGCTTTTTCTTTCTCGGGCTCAACAATGATATCTGTAACTAACGTCCTTGTCTCTCCATAAAATGTTCCGAATTTATTTCTTGCCGCTACCCTGAATGAATATTTAGTGGCGGGCTTCAATCCAGAAATCGACTTAACGATGCTTCCAGATTCAGAAAACTCATTCGTCTTTCTATCAAGAGACGTTCCCTCCCCCCACTCAAACCAAAATGCAGTAGGTTCACCTTTATTTTGAACGTTTGCGGCTAGCTGAGCTGAATTGGTTGTAACACTTAAAGCATTCTTTGTTTCAAGAACAGGCTTGATGGTTGTTACAACCGGATCGGGTTGAGGTTTCGGTTGAGGCTGAGGTTTCGGTTGAGGCTGAGGTTTCGGTTGAGGCTGAGCTTTCGGTTGAGTTTGGGTTTTCGGTTGAGGTTCAACAGTTTTGGCCTTTTGTCCGCAAGGATGACCGCAACAATTGATGAATATGAATACCCCATCTCTTTCACTTGTCTTCAAAACTTCCCCACTCTCTTTAACTTCAGAATTTTGAGAACTCTTAGATGTAATCTCAAATGAGTAGAATCTTAGAAATACCAAAATTCCGATTACTAACAAAGCGACAAGCGCCCACTTGGCGATTCTCTTATACTTTTTAAGCTTCAATAACTTTTCCTCCTTTCAAAGAACTTTTTTAATAAAAAGCGGGATTTGATCCGCTGATTACAATAACCAAGACTATATCACAAGTATTTTATTTGTCAAGCTTTTTAAGAACCCCTCTGACTCCTATCCTTTTTATGTTCTTGCCCGGAGGCCAACAACTAAGCAATATGATCTCTTTTTCGTGACTGCTATACGATGGAACATCTTGTCCAATTTCAAGAATTATCTTCTCCGTTACTTGATAAACAAATTCCCTTCCGTTGAACAATATCTCAATCTTGTCTCCGGTTTCAAGATTTTCCACTTCAGAAAAGATCCAGTCATAATCGAATTTGGGCCACCCGGGAGGAGATGAATGTCCTAAAAAAATAGCAACACCTTCCTCTCCCGGGAGCGAAGATTTAGGAAAATGAACCACGCCTTTTTTCAGGGCGGCCTCGATCTCTTTGTCATCTTCAGGAAAGACAAGCGGAGCAGATATATCTATCGCATCTATCTTAATTAAGTCTTTTTCAACCATCTCCGGAATCTCTTCTTGAACTTCTTCCGATGTTATCATCTCAATCTTTTTTAAGAGAGCTCTGTGGTTGAATATCCAAGAGATCTCATTCCAGTTAAAAACAACTATGTTTACAATCAAAAGGATTATGAAGAACTTCCAAAAAGTTACGGACTTATTAAAGAATAGATTTTTTTTGGTTTGTCGCTTCATTGAATTAGCCTATCCATGGAGCACCTGTAAGAATTCCGATAAGGGTTGTCTGATCAAGAAAGTCAAATACAAAAAAGAGAACTAAAAAAGCCAATCCCTTGAAGACCAGATCGGGATGTTGAACATCAAACCTAACAAAGACATTGATTGATAAAACAAACCCGAGAAAAAGCATAATGTAGAATATCATTTGCCTAATCATGTCGTCATATCTCAACATGAAAAAATTGAAGACGGCTTGTTTCGTTTTGCCAATCTCTAAATCATTTCCGGAAGATATGATTGATTCAACTCCCAATACAGCGGATTCTTTTATCGGGTCGCCATCTTCATCAGAAAGATCATCAATTACCTCTTGTTCAATTGAATCTTCCGATAACTCTCCTTCTGAAAGGGTTCCGCTTGTTTGATTCTCTGTCGATAATTCTGCGAAAAACTCCTCTTGAATTAAATCTTCAGACGGATCTTTATTTGATGATTCATCCGTTGTTGAGGTTATCGCTTGAGAAGTAACGAAATCACCCTTTGATCCAAAGACTTGAACAACCAAAAATGTCTTTTGTCCATAGAAGTCACCCTCTTCAATGGCAATTCCTATATCACTGTAATTCGCTCCCAATATGTTGTTTTTGTGATCCGGGGACGCTATCCAAGCTTTATGTACATCCTTGGCATCCAAGAATCCTATAGCTAAATTCTCTCCAGCATATTGATAATTGTAACCGGCTAAACTGACCCAATACCAGGGGGACGTTCCATCGGGACTCCAATGAGAAAAATAATCTCTTTGAAGCATATCCTTTGCTTTCATCTTTGCGGCTTCGGTTAATCGCGGATCTTCAGACAACGGACCAAGACCCATCCTGCCTCTCTCCTCGTTGGTCATCTGAATCAAAGCTCCTTTACTAATATCGGCAAAATAGGGAGTTCTGTGAATGAAAGTAAAGAAAGAAAGACTCACAAACTTAAGCATTACAAGAAGTAACGTTAAATAGAGAAGAATTCTTCCATCAAGAAATCTGGGCCTGAAATTGTTTTCATTACAAGGAAGAATGAAAAGTTTGGTTTTGTTTATGATTTTTTCCATCAATTCAAATTTACAGGAATTTTATTATATCACCTGTTTTCTAAATGTCAAAGGAATTTTAGAGAAATTTCACGCTGAAGTCTTGAGTGCCTATAGTAAAAGAGATTCCTTTATTCAATTCACCAGATATGAGAGCTGAAGCGATCGGGTTTTCAACTTTATCTTGTATTACTCTTTTCATTTCTCGAGCACCAAATGACGGGTTATAACCCAGCTCTACCATTTTTTCTTTAAGCTCGTTGGTTACTACAAAATTAATGTTCTTTTCTTTCAATTTCTTAATCGTCTTATTCAAAAGTAATTCCGATATATCCATTAAGTTTTCCTTGCTAAGTGGAGAGAATAATACCACTGCATCAAATCTGTTGATAAATTCGGGTCGGAAGACAGCTTCAGAGAACAGTCTGTCCAATAATTTATTTTTTAACTCATCCCAATTAAGCTCTCGTTTTATGCTTTCCAATATCATTTGAGATCCGGCATTGCTTGTAGCTATAATAATTGAACTTTTAAAATCAACTCTCCTTCCGGCACCGTCGGTCAAGTGTCCTTCGTCTAAAACTTGAAGAAAAAGATTTAAAAGATCCGGGTGAGCTTTCTCCAACTCGTCAAGCAATATGAGTGAAAATGGGTTTTCTCTTACTTGAGTTGTCAAGAACCCTTCATGTCCATGAGCTCCGATGAGTCTATCTATGTCGTTTAAGTTTTGAAACTCTGACATATCCACTCTTATCATCTTGTTTGATGAACTGAAATAGATCTCGGCTAAAGCTTTGGCTGTTTCAGTCTTTCCAACTCCGGTTGGTCCGAGGAAAAGAAAAGTTCCCATTGGCTTTGACGTCGAAGCTATCTCCGATCGAGACCTTCTAAGGGCGGAAGAGACCTCTTTTACAGCTTCTTCTTGATTAATTACTTTCTGGTGAATTAAATCCTCTAAATTGAGCAATATCTCTTTTTCTTTATCTTCTATGGCTCCGACGGGAATATCCGTTTTGCGAGTAACCAATTTTGCAATATGTTCAGGCAGAAGTATTCTCTCTTTCTTTTGGATCAGATAAGTCATCGCCTCATTGAGAAGATCCACCGCTTTTTCAGGAAAAGGTTTTTCGGGAAAATATCTTGAGCAATAATTAACAATCTCCTTCAGCGCCGGATAAAGAATCATCTTTTTATGACGTGACTCTAATTCAAGACTCACATTTTGAAGATGTCTGATAACGTCTTCGTTCTTCATCTCCTTGATCTCAATCTTTTCAAAAAGCGCTCCGATGGAAGAATTGGTTATCATTCTTCTGTATCCGGCATAGTCTGTAATCCCGATAATCTTAAATTGCGGAAATGAAAGATACGAAAGAAGTATTCCTGATATGTCAACTCTACCTGGAGCTAATTCTACTCCGATGAAATTATGAATTTCAGGAATTACAAGAATCGTATTTCCCGATTCCGCCACCTCGCTGAAAATTCTATCCAAAACTTCTTCAGTCTCTCCCCAATCTTGTATATTAGCCAAAAGGAATGACATATCTATCTCAACAATTCTTTTATGATTCATTTCGGGAAGACTTTCACCATAAAAACTCCTCTTTGCTATCTCTTGAATTGAACTCTTTCTTCCGACACCGGGCTCTCCAACGATCATGACATTACTCTTCTTTTCTCGAGAGAGTATTCTTTCCATAGCGGCCGCTTCTTTGTCACGCCCTATTATTTCAGGGAACCCGACTCGTCGAAATGATTTAGTCCAATCATGAGAATATTGATCAAGCAGAATTGTGTAGCCAGATGCCCAATCTTTAGCCAAAGATCCCTTTTTTACAAGATTTTTCCATTCCCAAAATCGTTTATCTTCATCTTCCTTGATTCGCAATTTGTATATCCAATTGGAAATGTTTCTTATATCGTCCGCATTGACTCCCTTGTCGGAAAAGATATTTTTAATAAAAGAATATTCTTGAAAAGCCGCTACTAAAACATCATTCTTTTTGATCCTTTTTCCGCCACGGTCAGCCGTCTCTAAAAGAGATCTGTTGATAACCTTATACAGTATCTCTTTTGATTCTTCCGAACTCTTAAATTCTTTTAATTGCTTCTTGAGACTGACAAAGTCAATACCCATTCTGGAGAAGATGAAATTGAAATCGATGTCGTTAAAAAGATGATAAAGGAAAATATCAATTGATTCTCCCTTGCTTTGATAAAAAGCATCGGCCACTTTGAAACTGAAGAGTTGAGCAATGTTGTAATCATCCATCTCCATCGCTTCCGCCGCTTTTATTATATCAGGATGTTTTAGCTTATTCTCTATAAAAGCATCTATTTGCCAAAAAAGAAGCGCCGAACCAAAAAAGAAGAATGTTAAACCGATCATCTCTTCGGGTGAAATCGTTAAACCGATCATCTCTGCAACCAAAAGAAAAGAAAGGGTTGCCCCGACAAAAAAAAGAAAAGAGAAAATTCTGCTTAAAGCTTTGGCTTTTTTAAAAAAAGGATTCTCAAGTACCCTTACCGCGGTGAAAATCTTCGTTTTTTTTAAGTCTATTTTATAGGAATCTCTCATAAAATCAGTTTAGCCGACAAAATGAACGCGGCTGTTATTATAAATGGGATTGCAAACCATAAAAGAATCACCACTGCCCCAATAAAAAAGATGATTATCTCCGTTATGATTCCGAAAAGAATCACAAAAGTTCTCATGAACGCTCCCAAGAAACGAGATACCATGTTTGATACCGCAACTTCAAAGAACCTAATTAAACTGAATCGCTCGTCATAATACCATCTGTACCTGTGCCAGTATGAGAAATAAGTTTTCAACAAGAATGATATCGAGAAGAATCTTAGGTTGAACAAGAGTATATTTCTCCAAGCTTTTAAGAGAAAAACAGGCACATCGATCAAATACCAATAAAGCCATGTAAGGATTATATTTTGTTTTCTTACTCTAATATTCATTGGTTTCTATTTTACAACATTTAGCCAAAATTTAAAACTTGGAGAACTCTTCTTGACAAGTTGAATCTCTTTCTTATAATGCCCATTGAAATCATAAAAGGTCGGATTTTCCCTTTTAGAAACATCTCCCGATTTAACAATTGTAATTAATTGAGATCGGTTGAAAATAAATTTATGATCACAGAAAAAATCAACAATCCTTTCATCTCTATGGACGAGGAAGAGGAGGAAGAAGACGATTTCATGGATGATGATGTCGTTGAGGATGACGAAGAAGAGGAAGAAGACTTTGACGACGATTTTGACGAGTTTGAAGAAGAAGAGTAGTTTTGTCGAAAAACCCGCCCTTCCGGGCGGGTTTTTTGTTAGATTAAAATCCCGGGAAATAAGAAGAGAAGTACCAAATCAAAAAAAGAATGACGACCACTATTAGTATAAGATCTATCCTATACATAAGATAATTATAAAATATTCAAAATTTTACCCACAAAAAAGACATAAAGAAAAATATAGAGGATTCCTTCCCAGCTATGTATTCTATTAGATATGCCAGATATGACAAAAAGGAAAGTTGTCAATATTAACATCGGAACACCGACAATAAAAGTTGCTTGATCTAATCCTATCGTTGTGAATAATCCAGGAATACCAATTACCATAAAAGAATTGAAGGTGTTTGACCCTATTATATTTCCAATGGCAATATCAAACTTTTTATTGAAGGCAGCTCTTACTGAAACAACTAATTCCGGTAAAGAAGTGCCGACTGCAACTGCGAGAATGGTTATGATTTCAACCGCGATTCCTATTATTTGGGACATTTCAACCACTGAATCTATCAAAAATTTTGATCCTAAAACAAGTAATCCTATTCCGACAAAAAGAGCTATCCATATTTGAACCGACAATTTTTCTCTTTCTGTCGATAATGACTTCTCACTGTCACTTCCTTCTCTATGACTTATAGTGTAGAAAAGATAACTGACATAAGCCAATATGAGAATAACAGACTCTGCTCTCGTAATAACAACCTCACCCCCGTTCCATGGCCAAATCGCACTTAAAAAGATTACCGTTCCGATTGACAGGAGCGGTAATTCTATATCGATCAAACTCTTATTGACTATCAACTTTTTGCCTATAATCGCAGAGAGACCTCCTATCAATAAAATATTTGCAATATTTGAACCGATTACCGTAGCCGTAATCGCTTCGGTAACTCCCTTGAATCCCGCTGCCAGCGAAACAAAAAGCTCCGGAAAAGACGTTCCGATTGCAACTATTGTGACTCCTATAACAAACGGCGACAAACCCATTCTAAGCCCTATCTTTTCTGCTCCAAAGACAAAGAGGTCGGCTCCTTTTATTAGCGCATAGAGTGAAACTATAAAAATTATTATCCAGAAGACAAGATTCATTTTTTGAAAGTGGGCGGTATAGGATTTGAACCTATGACCCTCGCAATGTGAATGCGATGCTCTCCCACTGAGCTAACCACCCATCACAACAAATCTACCAAAAATTGGAATAAAAATCAATCTTGCCAATTTGAATTATTCCTTACAAAAGAATATAATGCCACTATTGTTTTTAAAACATGCAAATATTCGAATTCCAATTCAATCCCAAAAGAAAAGGTTATTACGCTGAAACTCTATTCTATGAATCTGATAAAACAGAAGAAGGGCTCTATATTGTCGGAGAGATAAAAAACATCATTTCTGGGGGAGAGAAATTCTTGATTAGATTGATGAGAGAGATAAGAGACGAATATAGAGACAGATCTTTAGAAAAAAAATCTGACGCACTCGAGAAAGCCTTAATCAAAGCCAATGAGAGCCTATCGATTGAGATTGCCAAAGACAACGTCTCGTGGCTCGGAAACTTAAATATGGCTGTCTTATCAATTTCAGAAGATAAAATAGAGATTGCTAAAATAGGAAAGATTGAGGCATTTTTGGTCGAGTATAAAAAAGTATCCGAATTAAGCGATAAAACAGGAGATGGTAAAACCAATGATAAAGTCTTTAAACCCAATTCTTTCAACTCTCGCATATCAGGCAACCTTAATAAAGGAGATCGAATAGCATTTTTAACGGAAGATTTGGTGAAACATTTCATTAAAAGCAGAGTATTGGAACAGATATCTGAATTTCATCTTTTAGATAATAAGATTATTGAAGATTTCATCGGGAAAGACAATAAAGATATAAACAAAATCAATGGAGTTTTTCTCTTACTGGATACCAATAGAACTCAAAAAGAGAAAAAGCCTTTTTTGATTGAAAAAGAGGTTGACTTTTCAACAAAAGAAGTCTTCTTGTGGATTAAAGACATATTAAAGAAAATGCCTGTTTTTAAAAGAAAACGGACTTTTCCTTCTCTTCAAATTAAAGTGAATGATGAATACAAGAAAGGTATTGTTTTGATCGCCATAATGATATTCATTCTCGTATCAGGGTTTTTTATATTCCATAAAAATGATCGAATAAACAAATCTTCTCAACTTTTAACGGAACAGATAAGAGATGAGATGGATCTCGCTGATGATCTAATTTTGTCTTACAAGAATGATCAAGCTTTCTCGGTGTTATCAGACGCTTACAAAAAATCATTTGAGGCCGGTTTTGACAATTTACTCGAAGAGATTGCTTTAAAACTTGAGAAGGTGTCAAAAATTGAAGAAATTCAAGATATCGAGCCGTTAATATCTGTTCAATCCGATGAGATAGTTCCCCAAAGAATAATATTTTCAAAAGAATCTGTCTATCTTTACGGTCCTTTGTCTGACAAAATGGCCGTATTGGATCTTAAAACTAAAGATATTAAAATATACGATTCTCAATTAAAACTTGGATCGTCAGCCATCTATAAAGAATCCCCCGTCTTCTTTGCTAAGCCGAATCTCATCTTAAGCTTAGAAAATGATGAGTTGTCAGAATTAGCTCAACTTGAATTGCCTCAAAAAGATATGGAATTAACCGGACTTACTTCATTTGAAAATAATATCTATCTTAGAGATTCATCAACCGACGAGATTCTCAAATACTCATCTTTTGAAGTCTCGCCTGATTTTTGGTTTAAGTCTGATAATGAAAAACCGTCTGGTATCAAATCTATGACTACCGACGGTTTCATCTGGGTATTGGACTCTGATAATCAAGTTATAAAATATCGTCTCGGAGTAATTCAGAAAAGCTTTGCGATAAATCTGTTTCCTTTTGTAAAATACATTACGCGAATATCAACCTCACCGACTATTGATTATCTATTCTTCTTGGAACCAGCTCAAAAGAGAGTGATAATCACTGACAAAAACGGCAAACTGATAAAACAGATAACTAGTGGCAAGTTCAATAATCTCGCTGACTTTTCCGTATCAGAAGACGGAAAGAGGTTGTTTCTTTTAAACGGCTCCGATATCTATCTTGTAACTATTTAAGCTCAACTTGAGCTCCCGCCTCTTCAAACTTCTTTTTCATCTCTTCGGCGTCTTTCTTCTCCACATCCTCAGCTATCACTTGAGGAGAGGCTGCCGCTGCATCAACAAGATCTTTGGCTTCTTTGAGCCCCTTACCTGTAAGATCTCTTACAACCTTAATTACCTCTATCTTTTTGTCCCCGATTCCTTTTAATTCTACGTTATAGCTACTCTTTTCTTCAGCCGCAGCCGCAGAATCTCCCCCGGCTATTGGTGCGGCGACCGCTACGGGAGCAGCTGCCGAAACTCCGAACTTCTTCTCAAGAACCTTGACTAATTCTGAAAGATCAAGAACAGACATCTTCTCAATCTCTTCAACAAGTTTTACAAACTTTTCAGGAACCACCACATCTTTCGTGGTTTCCTCTTTTTGTTGTTCTTCTTTTGTTTCTTCGCTCATCTTTTTATTTTATTATTTTTTAAACTTTAACTTGAGAAAGAACTTGCAATAATCCTCTTATATTGCCTTGCAAAACGGAAGCGAAACTTGAAATTGGTGCCTGAATTGTTCCGACAAGATTTCCCAAAAGCTCTTGTCTCGAAGGAATTTTGGCTAACATCTCCATCTCTTCTCCCGATCTTACTAATCTTTCGGCATAACCACCAACAATTTTAAGTCCGGGAACTTTCTTTGAGAAATCATAAACTGTCTTAATCGGAAGCATAGGATCTGAGTATCCGAAGATAACCGCAATCTCTCCGCTTAATGTCTCTATATCAAGGTCAATTTTACTTTCTTTGAAAGCAAGTCCTAAAAGACTCTTCTTGCAGACAACCATTTCAGCTCCTCCTTTCTTGAGTTCGCCTCTTAATTCGCTGAAGTTATCCATATTCAACCCTTTAAAGTTGGCAAAAACCATTGATTCTTGTTTCTGAGCTCTTTCTCCCAACTGCTTTATAATCTCTGCTTTTTCTTCTTTTGTTCTTGGCATATTTTTAAATAAAAAACTGCGTAAAAACGCAGACAAGGACGACCTACCACCTCTTATTAGTCTTTAAACCTCGAGAGGATTTATCTCTATTTGAGAACCTCTTGTCTGCAGCTTGCACTGATATTAGTATTTTTTAAGAACCTTGTCAATTGCTTCAGCAAACCTTAAAGCAAATAGAGGACCGTTGGCGGTAATTATTCGCCCGTCAATTACAAGATCATCTTTCAAATAATCTGCTTTGTATCGCTCCAATAATCTTGCTGGCTCTTGATTCATTGAGCTTGTCCAAACAGTTGCCTTTTTGCCTTCTAAAACTCCCGCTTTAGCCAATATCACCGGAGCTATGCATATGGCCGCTAAAACAATGTCTTTACTTACAGCATCAACCGCAACTCTGTAAGAAAATTCATTGTCTAAGTTTTCAAGAGCTCCCCCACCGCCGATAAAGACCACTGCATCAAATTCATCTAAATTTAAATCTTTTACTTCCTTTTCGATACTCGCTTCCCCTCCTTGAGAACCCATGGCTGCTCCCACCTTATCTCCTACAGTAATTATCCGATACCCAACCCCGGATAAAAACTCTTTCGGAATGAAATACTCTTCATCTCTGAAATCTTTTGAAGCTATAATTAAAGCTATTTTTTTCATTTTTCGTTATATTTATTCTTATTAATCAAATGACTTTCGAAATCGACACTAAAAACCGTCTCGCCGTTCGGTTTTGAAAGGTAATAGAGAAAATCAGTCGAGGTGGGATAGAGAGCGGCCATGATACTATCTATTCCAGGATTGGATATCGGACCCGGCGGCAAACCCTTGTTAACATAAGTGTTATAAGGAGAGTTTATGCGAGTTTCTTCTATTGAAACTTTTGTCGATCTCTTTCCGGTAAGATAAATAATCGTAGCATCCACTTGCAGAGGCATACCTATTTCCAATCTTTTCCAGAGAATCCCAGAAACTACTTTTTTATCTTCCAATGTTTTAACCTCTTTCTCAATGATTGACGCCATTGTTATAATATCGGACAACTCTTTATTTGAATCTTCAATCTCTTTTTGAGGAATCTTTAATCTGAAATTTTCAAGCATCGACTCAATTAAGCCTTTCTCATCAATATCATATGACAAATAATATGTATCCGGAAAAAGATAACCCTCCAGACTGTGTTTAGTTAATTCACCCGACATTACTTCAAACGATTCTTTTCGTTCATTCTCGATGATTCTTTCAATTCGCTCACCGTCCAATCCCAATTGAGATGATGCCTCTTTTGCTATATCTTCTGCACGCCACCCCTCTATTACGGTGAATTTTTTCATCGCAATATCACCTGAAACTATCTTTTTTGATATCTTAATAATCGACATTGAAGAATTCAATAAATAATCTCCCGCTTTTAAATTCTTTCTCGATCCTGAAATAATGACGTAGAAATCAAACAAAAGAGGATGCTTAATCAATCCATCGTCTTTTAGACGATCCCCTATTTGGTGAAAATTCTCTCCCCTCCCAACGGAAAAAAGAACATCTTCCGTTAAATTGTTTTTTACAGGAAAGAAGATTGAGTAAGAGATAAGTAAAAGTGAAGTGAAAAAGAGAAACAAAGAAGCAATAAGACTAAATCTCATCTTTTTTTCTTAAAAAGATTTTTAATCTTATAGAGAAGAGACGTTCTGTCTGTGATCAATTTGCCGTTTAAGTGATCTATTTCATGCTGAACTATTCTTGCAGAAAGTCCTCTAAGATTGAGTTCGATCGAACCTCCGTTAATGTCTGTAGCTTTAACTCTTATTTGAGTCGGCCTTTCAATCTCCAAAACCACATCGGGTAAACTAAGACATCCTTCTTCCATTGTCTCTTTTTCTCTGTTTTTGAAAACTATCTTGGGATTTATCAAAGCTAAATCTTCACCATCTATTTTGGCAATGATTAATCGGCTTAAAATACCCGCTTGAGGCGCGGCTAAACCAACTCCATTGTTGCAATTCATCATCTCTATCATATCTGAAATCAGTTTTTTAAGATCATCATCAACCTCTGAAACTTCTTTTGATTTCTTCCTGAGAAATTTTAAATCTTTATTTATTTCTAAAGTCATAATTGATTTAAAAGAGACTTGTTTGCGGGTCCGCCCCGATTCGAACAGGGAACTTTGCTTTTGGAGAGCAAAATTATACCATTTAACTACGGACCCAAGATCTCCTATCTTTTAGTCTCTTTATGAATTTTGTGATCTTGACACCACTTGCAAAACTTGCTTAATTCCAGTTTTTTCTCTAAGTCCTGTCCTTTTGATTTCTTAACTCGATAATTTATCCTTTCACAATCCGAGCATTGAAGTTTTACATGACTTTTCTTTGATTTTGTAGCCATTGTTTTATTTATTATTCTGAGCCGAGACCGGGATTTGAACCCGGGACCCCTTCCTTACCATGGAAGTGCTCTGCCGCTGAGCTATCTCGGCGGGGTGTGGGTAGGGAGGGATTTGAACCCCCGTAGCCCGAAGGCGCCAGATTTACAGTCTGGTGCAATTGTCCACTCTGCCACCTACCCCTTATAGAGCGGATCTTATCACAAAAGAATATTTTTTCAATCCTGACCTATTCTATCACTCTCCCGTGAGACTTTCTCCATTCAGCTATTTTTGAATGATCTCCCGATACAAGAAGGTCCGGAACATCCCATTGGACATCTTTTGATGATATTTTTTTACCCTTCAAAATCAAGTCGTTATAAAGGTCGGTTGATAGCAATTCTTTCGGTTTTAGTGACGCAGGCCTTGTGTATTGCGGATATTCCAACGCTTTTCTGTCATCAATCCTTTCATCTAAAAAACTGTCTTTCCCTATTACTCCAGGGATAAGTCGAGAGATCGATTCCATAACAGCCATCGCGGGAATATCTCCTCCCATAAGAACATAATCCCCTATTGATATCTCTTCATCGGCTATATAAAGAGCAACTCTTTCATCAACCCCCTCATATCTTCCGGATATCATCACTATCTGATCATATTTTGATAAACGCGTGACAGATGATTGTCTAAGCTTTTTACCCGCAGGACTGAAAAGAATAACTCTTGAATTTTTTAATTTCTTAATTTCAGCCACGCCCCTCAATATCGGTTCGACCTTCATCACCATACCAAGTCCTCCTCCAAAGGGTTTATCATCAACTTTTTTATGCTTATCATCAACCCAATTTCTCAAATCATGAATATTAATCCTTAAGAGATTTTTCTCAATCGCTTTAGCTAAAATCCCCTCTTGAGTGAAGCCTTTAAATATCTCCGGAAAAATTGTTATTACATCAAAAATCATTAGTCAAATTTTAAACGAAAAACCGCACCATCGTCAAATGAATGGTACGGTTGGATTATCAAAGTGAAGTTAGATGTTAAGATCGTCCAAATCTCCAGCAGGTGCGGTGGTTTTTTCTTGCCCTTGACCTCCTGCGGGCTCTTCGATCTTAAGATTGACACGTGCCTGGTTTTTAAGACCGATGATTCTAACCAAGCTCCTGATAGCCTTGGCAGTTGTTCCAGCTCTCCCTATAACCTGACCCATATCTTTGGGATTAACGGTTAAAGAAAGAAGAACGCCCATCTCATCTACTTTTCTATCCACTTTCACATCTTCCGGGTGATCAACCAATGCTTTCACAATAAATTCCAAGAAATCGTGATCGGGAGTTCCGTTACTCATGTTGCCGTATATTTTATCTTTTTCTTAACTGTTGCAGTAGCCCGACCTTTGGCCAAACGCTCCTGCGGGAACGATTCTTAAAAAGCTACTGAATCACCTATCATTCTCTTATAGTACATCTCTGAAGATTCTACAACCTATAACGGAAGTGGTCAAGTTTGATCTGAATCTTCTTGCTTTGAATTCCCAGACTCTTTTTCAGAACCGTCTTGATTTTCAGTCAACTCTTCTTTCACTTCAGGTTCCGAAACTTGATTCTCTTTTTGAACTATCTCCTCTGGAACTTCTCCGCTGTTTTTATCGATTGTCTCATCAGTCTTCTCTTCAACTTTACCCTCCTTTACCAGAGCTGCTTTTTCGGAGAGATCACTCTCTTTCTTCTTAGGAATGTTATGCTTAGGTCTCTTTACATCCTCTATTATCTTTTCCGTAACAAAAAGATTATGGGCCGTATCTGACATAGTGGCTCCTTTTTGAATCCAATATTCAACTTTTTGAGCGTCTATCGTTTTCTCTTTGGTGATTGGGTTATAAAACCCGATTTCATCAATAAAACGGCCGGCCGACGGTGGATTCTTTTTGTCGGTAACCACAATCTTATATGATGGTTGTCTTTTTTTTCCTATTCTAAATAATCTTATAGTTGTCATGTTCTTTCTTTATTTATTTTGATCCCATCCTTTTATTTGTAAAGCTTTTTCGGCAGCCTCTTCTTCCGCTTCTTGTTTTGAAAAACCTTTCCCTTGCGCAATCATCTCTTCGCCAAGAAAAACCCCCAAAAGAAATGTTTTTCTGTGATCAGGTCCAAACTCTTCAAGAAGTTTATAAGCAGGTGTTATTCCCATTATGCTTTGCGCCTCTTCTTGAAATCTTGATTTAAAATCTTTATGTAACCCGAACTCTAATATGATTGGCAATTTAATAATTAAATGGTTTTCTATGAATATTTTGCATGGATTATAGCCTCCGTCAAGGTAGATAGCCCCGATCACTGCTTCAAATGTGTCCGCCATTATTGATTGCTTTGCTTTACCTGCTTCTTTTGCTTCACCTTTTGATAAAAGAATGAATTCATCAAAACCGAGTTCATAAGAAGTTTGTGAGAGCATCTTGGTATTGACTAAGGCAGCTCTTAAGCTAGTTAACTCTCCTTCAGTCTCTTTCGGGTATTGATTGTAAAGAAACTCTGTCACGACCAATTCAAGGACCGCGTCTCCCAAAAATTCAAGCCTCTCGTTGTGACCGAACTTGAATTGAGGATCTTCATTGATATAAGAGCGATGACAGAACGCTTGAATAAGAAGATCCCTGTTTTTAAATTTGAGCCCAAATCTCTCTTCAAGTATTGAAAAATCTTTCATCGACTTAAGCTTTATCTTTACCGTCTATCTCTTCTTTCATCTCTTTATAAACCGTCCCCAAGACTCCGTTGACAAAACGTCCGGAGCTCTCCCCCCCGAAACTTTTAGCTAATTCAATCGCCTCATTAATCGCAACCTTAGGAGGAACTTCATCTTTGTTGCTGTAGATAAGCTCAAAAAGTCCTATTCTTAAGATATTGCGGTCAATCATGGCAATTTGATCTAACGGCCATTCGGGAGCCGCAATCTCTATAATCTCATTCAATCTTGCTAAATTATCGGTAATACCTTTTATCAATTCCCAAATGAACCCTTCTTCTTTTAAACCAGGGGCGAATTCTTTTATATTCCTTTCTACGATGCTCTCAAGCTCCCCTTCCTTCTTGTTATAGAAGTCCCATTCATAAAAAGACTGAAGAACTATTGATCGGGAGAGGTGTCTAGAAGCCATAAGGCTCTATTCTTTAAATCTTTAAAGATCTTTACTTTTTAGAAAGCTCTTCCATGCTAAGAGGCTTCTCTTTGTCAGCTTGAATCTCTTTCTCCTTCTCTTTTCTTTCTCTCTTATCAAGTTTTTCAAAGACGTCTATAATCTCTCTTCCTTTGTAATAACCGCAATTCCGACAAAGAGTGTGCGGCTCGACCTCATGTCCGCATTTCGGGCAAGATGTAAGAGATAATTTTGTGATGAAGATATTTCCTCTTCTCTTATTCCTTCTTGATTTTGTATGTCGTTTCTTTGGTACTGCCATTTTTTTCAGTTAACTCTAAGGAGGGATGTTAGCATATCGAGATTAGTTTTACAAGCACCTAAATGTCTTCCTATGTATTGAACAGATGCCGTTTTCTGATATCACATTAAAGTGAAATTTGGTACCATAGCCTTTATTTCTATCAAACCTGTATTCTGGGTGTCTCTTCGCTTCATCTCTCATTATTCTATCTCTTGTCACTTTGGCGATTATACTTGCAATCTTACAAGACGCCACTTTCTCATCCCCTTTTATTATGGCTCTTTCTTCCAATCCCGTGTTTAAGAGAAAATTACCATCAATCAACAAAACATCCGCTCTTGGAAGATTTAAAACCGCCTGCCTCATTGCCATCTTAGTTGCTTCAAGAATGTTTATTTGATCAATTGTTTTATGAGAAATTATACCTACTGAAAATTCTATACTCTCGGACGAAGTTACAAAGTCAAAAAAGAGCTCCCTCTTTTTTTCGCTTATCCTTTTTGAATCAACAAGATTGATATTTTCAAAAAAAGCAAAATCATTGATTATTGCGGCTGCCGCAACAACCGGACCAGCTAAAGAGCCGCGTCCGACCTCATCTATTCCAACCACACCCAAAAAACCTTCTTTGATTAGATTCTTTTCCTCTAAAAATTGATCACTCTCGTTTTCTTTCATTTTTTAAGATATTATCCTATAATACCAGAATGGTCTAATATCATATTCGAGAAAGACTCTGATTTATGGAGGAATCCTATCAAAAGATAATATTCCAAAAAGACGCGGAGCAAGAGATAAGAGCTGCTGAGTCTGAAGGAAGGGATGCTGATTTTTCAAATCAAACAATCCAAGAATTAAATCTTTCAGACAAAGAGATAAGATGTGGTTTAAACTTTAAGAATGCGGTCTTTTTAGGAAGTTTTTACCTTGGAAGAAGCTCAATATTGGGAGATCTTATTCTTGAGGGTTCGGTCATTAACAACACACTCTATCTGGGAGAATTAAAAGTTGGTGGAAACTTTTTAGCTCCGAGAGTCGCGATTAAAAACTCTCTTAACTTGGTTGGCGGTGAAATTGAAGGAGATCTTGATATTGAAAAAGCGCACGTTCAAGGGTTCCTTTCTTTGAACAAGGTACGTGTTCGCGGAAAAATGAACGCCAAAGGATTAAAAATCATCAGTCTCGAATCTCAAACCGGAGTGATTAAAGGTGACCTTTATATACAAAACGGAGAGATTGAGAAATCATTTGATATGGAATGGAGTTACATATCGGGCATGGCTGATTTTCAGGGATTAAGTGTTTGGAGTTTTTTGAACATGTCCAATGTTAAGATCGGAGGAGTTTTGGTTTTAAGAGAGAGTTACATTAAAGGCGAGTCACTTTTTGAAGGGTTGGAGTGTGAAGAAAAAATTATCTCTTTACAATAATTACAGATGAAATTTACCCACTTACACGTACATTCGCATTATTCATTACTTGATGGATTGCCTAAAATAGACGATCTTCTTGATTATGTTAAAAAACAAGGAATGGATTCGGTGGCGATAACTGACCATGGAGTTCTTTATGGTGCCGTTGAATTTGCACAAAAAGCTAAAAAGAGGGGGATAAAACCAATTATCGGTTGTGAATTCTACGTAGCTCCAGATTCTATGTATCAGAAAAGAGCGGGAATTGATGATAAGAGATTTCATATGGTAATGCTGGCGAAAAACGAAATCGGCTACAAGAACTTAGTGAAAATGGTCACTAAAGCGCATCTTGAAGGTTTTTACTATAAGCCAAGAATCGATGAAGAGTTAATGAAGAAACATTCGGATGGAATTATCGCTCTTTCCGCCTGTCTTCAAGGAAAGATCCCTCAATTGATCATTAAAGGAAAGATGAAGGAAGCTGAAACTGTTGCACTTGAATATCAGCAAATATTTGGTCAAGATAACTTTTATTTGGAATTGCAACACCATCCCAAACTAAAAGATCAACTCAAAGCTAATGATGGAATGATTGCTATTTCAAGAAAAACCGGAATCCCATTAGTTGCCACCAATGATTGTCATTATCTGCGATCAGAGGACAGCGGAGCACAAGATGTTTTAGTCTTGATAAACACCGGGGCAAAAGCCGATGATTTAGATAGGCTGACTCTTAAAGAATGTGACTTGTCAATGCTACCTCCCAAGGATATGATTGAGAACTTTAAGGATCTACCGGAAGCGATTGAGAACACATTAAAGATAAGTGATGCTTGTAACTTTGAATTTGAATTTGATCACATCACTCTTCCCCACTTTCCCTTGCCCGAAAACAAAACAGCGAATGAATATTTAAGAGAGTTGGTTCTCTCCGGATTAAAAGAAAAATGTAAAGAGCACGATCCGGAAAAAGTTAAAGAAAGAGTTGATTATGAACTCGACGTTATCAAAAGAACCGGTTTTGCATCTTACTTTCTTATCGTCCAAGATTTGGTTAATTGGTCGAAAGGAAACAAGATTGTTGTCGGTCCGGGAAGAGGCTCTGTTGGAGGGTCTTTAGTATCATATCTTTTAAATATCACGGATATCGATCCTCTTAAGTATGACCTCCTTTTTGAACGATTTTTGAATCCCGAGAGAATATCCATGCCTGATATTGATCTTGATTTTGCGGACAGAAGAAGAGACGAGGTTATCTATTATGTTTCAGAAAAATACGGTCATGATCGAGTGGCTCAAATAATAACTTTTGGAACTATGGCTGCCAGAGCCGTGATCAGAGATGTCGGCAGAGCTTTGGGTGAGCCTTATGCTTATTGTGACAGAATAGCCAAGATGATACCTTTTGGACTCTCGTTGGATGAAACGATGGAAAAAGTAGCTGAATTTAGACAATTGTACAATACTGATTTAAAAGCGAAAAATTTGATAGACGTGGCAAAAAAATTGGAAGGAGTGGCGCGCCACGCATCAACCCACGCTTGTGGAGTGGTAATATCAAAAGATCCCTTGGATGATCTTGTTCCCCTGCAACATTCCACCAACAACGAGTCGAGCACCGTTACACAATACGAAATGAAATCTGTTGAAAGTCTCGGAATGTTGAAGATGGATTTCTTGGGGCTAAAAAACTTAACCGTAATAGAAGAGACTATAAAAAAGATATATGCAGTCCATATGGAAAAGATAGATATCGGATCTATTCCCTTGGACGATAAAGAAACTTACGAAACTCTTCGTCGAGGTGAAACGATAGGAGTCTTTCAGCTTGAATCTGGTGGAATGCAGAGATATCTGAAGCAATTGAAACCTACAGAATTTGAAGACATTATAGCCATGGTAGCTCTCTATCGACCCGGACCGATGGAGTTAATCCCCGATTATATCGCGAGAAAGAACAAGCAAAAGGAGCCTGAATACATCCATCCAAAACTTAAACCAATACTTGAATCAACCTACTCCATTCCTCTTTATCAAGAACAAGTGATGAAGATTGCTCAAGATTTGGCAGGATTTTCATTATCTGAAGCTGATATTTTACGTAAAGCGATGGGAAAAAAGATTGTGGAGCTTTTAATGGAGCAGAAAGAAAAATTCATTGACGGTTGTAAAAATAACAAAGTAAGCGAAAAAGTGGCGAATAAACTTTGGGAATGGATTATCCCTTTCGCTAGTTACGGTTTCAATAAAAGCCACTCTGCCGGATATGCAACCATCGCTTATCAGACCGCTTGGTTGAAAACTCATTATCCGTCCGAATATATGTCATCACTTCTGACAGCTGACCGTAATGACATAGAGAGAATATCCTTCTTGATCAGAGAATGTAAAAGAATGAAGATTGAAGTCTTATCTCCCGATATAAACGAGAGCTTCGTTTTCTTTAGTGTTGTTCCAGATAAAAAACAGATCAGATTCGGATTAGCCGCAATAAAAAATGTCGGATTGGGAATCGCAGATGATATTGTGGAAGAAAGAAAAGCCAACGGAAGTTTCAAATCATTGGATAACTTCATAGAAAGAATTAAAGATAAAGGGCTTAATAAAAAATCGCTTGAGAGTATGATTAAAGCTGGCGTTTTTGACAGTATGATTGAGAGAAATAAGATGCTTTCAAACATTGAGACCATTCTTCAGAATATGAGAGAACGAAGCAAAAGCGCCAATAACAGCCAAAAGACACTCTTTGATAACAGTAGCTTTAATTGTAACGAACTGAGACTTGAAGACGCTCCCCCGGCCAAAAAGAAGACCCTTTTGTCATGGGAGAAGGAGTTACTCGGTCTTTTTATCACAAGTCATCCGTTAGAAGAGATAAGGGGCCTTATCGAGCATCAAGCCACTTCAATATCAGACGCAAGGAAAGGAATTTCTGGTCAAAAAGTCAGAGTTGGAGGAATGATATCCGAAATAAAGAAAATAATTACTCGATCCGGAAAACCGATGATGTTCATCAATCTTGAAGATTTGAGCGGTAAGATGGAAATGATCGTCTTCGCAGAAATGATAGAAAAAAATCCAAATCTTTTTGAAGAAGATAAAATCGGTTTTTTTGCGGGAAAGATAGATCACAGAGATGCGGTGCCAAAGATAATTTGTGAAAAAGCTGAAGAAATCTTAGAAGGTTAAATATGGTTGAACTACCAAAAGAGACAAGAGATCTAATAACAGAATATCAAAGATGGGAAAGATCTCTTAGACCAACTGAAGAAGCCACTATTCATGTAGATGAGGTTGCATCAAAAGTTGCCGCTTTTTATGAAAGAATAAGAGGGATTGTCGATTGGAAAGAAGATCACCTTCTTAAAAGAAGCGCTATAGAGAGAATATTGGGAAGGCGTATCCTTCCACAAATAAATATCGGAAGCGGTCCTCGAATAAACTCCCAAATTGATGCGGAATCCTTTGTTTTAGAATTGATAAGATCTGGTCATTTTCCAAATGATAGAATTGAAGAATCAAAGATTGATGTTGTTCAAGAGATTATAAACAAATATATCTACATCATCAACAAAGCTCCTTCTCCTGAAAAAGGATCTCGACTGCAGTTTATTCAATGGGTTATATCTATCGCAGCTTGCGAAATAGAAGAATCCTTGAACCCGTACATTAAAGAGCTCGCTTTAATGAATTTTATGTACTTCAAGATGGAAGAGGACACGGTTTTAAGTCGCGAACTAAAGGAAAGTAGCGATGAAGATGAAAGAAAAATACAAATCTTTATAAATGTAAGAAGAGCCCTTTTCAATCTTGATGATTCCATAATTACCTATCATCTGATAAAGCATAAATATCCGTTATGGGTTGAACTTTTAGAAACCGACCCCAAACTTTCTTCGGTTGCAAATAGTATTCATGTTATCAAAAGAGAGATGGATGATCATTTAAATCATCCCTTGGGCGGCAAGATCTCTCAACTCTGCCTCAAATACAACACACCCTTTTTCATAATCAGCGACATCTTATTGGACAGTCCAACGGAAGCGACTCAAAAGATAGCCAATCCTGAAGAATTTGAATTACTGATCGCCGAGAAATATGATCAAAGACTCAACTCTCTTTCTTCAAAGTTAAGAAGAGCTGCCTTCTACTCGACTCTTTCTATCTTCTTGACAAACATCGTATCACTCTTTGCCGTTGAAATTCCCCTAACAAAGCTTCTTGGAGAGTTCACTATTATGGCTTGTGTTATCGACATTGTCGTACCAACCGGAATAATGGCACTTCTTGTCTTAACGATACCTCCCCCTCCAAAGGGAAATAAAGAACGAGTGATTATGGAAACTGTTAAGTTAGCTTACGGATCTAAGCAAAAAGAGATTCATGAGATAAAAGAATTTCGACAAAAAGAAGGGCTCTTTCGCGCTATAATCTCTTTTATATATATTCTTGGATTTCTTGCATCCATCGCTTTTATGGTTTGGGCATTGAACAAAATTAATTTTCCTCCCTTTTCTCATGTCATATTCGTTATATTCCTCTCTATGATAGCTTTTGCCGGTACCAAAATAAGAGAAAAATCGAGAGAGCTTCATATGGTTGAAGTTAAGGAAAGTTTTCTTGTGACAATCTTTGATCTTTTTGCACTACCAATTATCTTTTTTGGCAAATGGTTAACTTTACGTTGGAAAAAATATAATGTCGTGTCAGTTTTTTTCAATGCTTTGATAGATATGCCGTTCTCTGTCATAGTCGAGTTTTTGGAGCAATGGAGATTCTTTCTCAAAGAGAAGAAGGAGAAGATCTAAAAGATGAATTATCATATAATCACTTACGGTTGCCAAGCTAACAAATCTGACAGCGAAAGGATCGCTTCTCTCTTAGAAGAGTTTGGGCTGATTCCGGATAGTAATAATCCAGATCTTATTATTATTAACATCTGTTCTATTCGCCAATCAGCCATAGATCGAGCACTCTCAACGGCTCAAAAAATAAGGTCTTCAAAGACAAAAGTGATCTTAACCGGTTGTGTTATCGATAAAGACCTTCCAAAAATAAGGAAACTGTCTGATTATATCTTAAGAATAAAAGAATTACCTCAATGGCCAGAAATTTTAAATTTAGGAAAATCGAAACCGGTAATTGATTACTTCAAAATCATCCCGACTCCAAAGAACAGATTCTTGGGATATATACCAATAATGTCAGGTTGCAATAATTTTTGCACTTATTGCGTCGTTCCCTATACCAGAGGAGAAGAATATTCACGTCCGTTTGATGAAATTATTGAAGAAGTTAAAAGTTTGGTGAAAAAAGGCGCTAAAGAGATTTGGCTTATCGGACAAAATGTAAGTTCTTATAGAGATGGCAAATCGGGATTGGCTGAACTTATTAAAGAGATTAATAATATTCCGGGAGATTTTTGGATCGGATTCTTAAGCTCTCATCCGAAAGATTTAAACGAGAATATATTAACGACCATAAGAGAATCCGAAAAAGCTATGGAGTATATCAACCTACCAGTTCAATCGGGAGATGATTTCATACTTCGAAAGATGAATCGTCCCTACACAACATCCGAGTATAAAAGAAGTGTTGCCACCATAATGGAGATTTTGCCCGAAGCCACTCTCTCCACCGACATAATAGTGGGATTTCCAAATGAAGATCAAAGGGCTTTCGGGAATACGGTTCGTCTTATGGAAGATTTAAAATTTGATATGGCTTATATCTCAAGATATTCTCCGAGAGCCGGAACAAGCAGTTTTGTTATGAAGAACAACATAGCTGAATCCGAAAAAATCGAGAGGCAAAAAATCTTGACCAAAATACTTGAATTGAGTGCTCTTGAGAGAAATGAAGAGATGGAAGGAAGAGATGAAGTTGTTATCGTCCAAGAGAAAAAGAGAGGGTTTTTGTTTGGAAAAACCAAAAAATATAAAACTGTTAAATTCAAAGGACCCGAGAGCATGATCGGTTCTTTCGTTAAAGTAAAAATCAAAAAAGCTCTTCCATGGAGATTAGAAGCGGAGATAAACCAAAAATAATCGTTATTCTCGGCCCAACATCGTCGGGAAAGACATCGCTCTCGATTAAGGTTGCTAAAAAGTTCAACGGTGAGATTATTTCAGCAGACTCTCGACAGGTTTATAAAGGAATGGACGTTGGAACGGGTAAAGTAACTGAAGAGGAAGCGCAAGGAATTGCTCATCATTTAATAGATATCGCCTCACCGAAAAGAAATTTCAGTGCGGGAAAATATAAAAAATCTGCAGAAAAAGCAATATCGGATATAATCAAAAGAGACAAACTCCCCATTGTCTGTGGCGGAACAGCATTTTACATAAAAATATTAGTTGATGGAATTGTTCTTCCAAAAGTAAAACCCGACTCAAAGTTAAGAAGAGAACTTGAAAAAGAAAGTCCTAAACACCTTTTTGAATATTTAAAATCAATTGACCCCTTAAGAGCAAGCGAAATAGAACAAAATAACCCGAGAAGATTGATTCGAGCGATTGAAATTGCAACTAAAAGCGGATCCCCTGTTCCCCCGATAAAAAAAGATTTGAAATTCAATTCCATTAAGATCGGTATAGATAAAGATCCTGAAGAATTAAATAACTTAATCAAAAAAAGATTAAAATCAAGGTTAAGGCAAGGAATGATAGAAGAGACTCAAAGATTGAAAGACTCCGGAATCTCTTGGAAAAGACTTGATGGTTTTGGCTTGGAGTACAGATGGACATCTCGTTACCTAAGAGGAGAAGTTTCTTATCAAGAGATGTTTGATGCTCTTTTAAGAGATATCATTAAATTTTCAAAAAAACAGATGATTTGGTTTAACTATGATAAAGATATTGTCTGGGTAAAAAATTACAGAGAAGCAATCTCTGAGATAGATTCTTTTTTACAAAAAAAAGAGAGGAAATCCTCTCTTTTGTGAGTCACTTTTCTGCTACGATATCTTTTAAAGATCTAACTAAATCTTCTGCTTTTATCTCTTGTCTATCACTAGACTTCACATTAAAAAAGAAAAGATTATCAGTCTCTTGCAATATTGTTGGCTCCAATCGATAACCCATTTGAGACATGACCGCCGACGAAAAAGATTTGATTTTATTAACAACAGTCTTATCTGAGTCTAAAAAGATGACGGTAAAACCTCCTTCTGTCTGAGGAATAATCTCGATCTTCATAGCAACTCCTCCTTTTTAAAGATACTATATTTCATACTCTACTACCTCATCTTTTGTTTGTCAATGAAAAAGAAGGAATTATTATTCCTTCTTTAGAATAAGGTCTTCTCGATTTTGAGAAGAAATCTTTGAACGGGCTTTGATTTGTAAAAAACAATAAATATTGAAAGTAAAAAGATCCATTTTGGCAGATAAGCAATAGAGCCATAAAATGATGATCCTCCAAAAACAAAAAGAAACAATCCTAAAGCCCACCCAATGAGTAACGTTAACGAAAAAACTCCAATCAGAAAAAGAATAACTCTAATCATTTGTAAACTCCTTTCCATCTTTCTTGTTTATTCTCTTAAGGTCGCGGCCATAATTCAATATATTTACCGAAACCAACGAGAGTGACAGATTTACCGTAAAAGAAAGAGACTGAAGATCTGAACTTAGACGGTATGACCACCCTATTGTCTTTTTTCACTCTTGTTTTAAAGATGTGCGGGTAATCTTCATAGATGAAGTGGTTTTGTTTTGGATATATCCTAACACAACCATCCATCGATATGTTTATAATACACTCATCTAAATTACCTATGAGAGGTGCCGGAATTCTAAGCCTCCACTTTTCATCGACTCTTGTTTCAAACTCTCCATAAAACAATTCAAACCCTCCTTTTCAAAGTACTTTCTATATTATACAATCAATAAGATATTTGTCAATAAGATATCTTCTTTTTTATTATTCTTTCTGCGATCTTCGGATCTATTCTGCCACTAGCTTTTACCATCGTTTGCCCAATAAGAAACTTAATGGATGTTTCCTTCCCCTTTCTATAATCCTCTATCGCTTTGGGATTGTCGGATAAAACCAAATCCACTATCGCTTCCACTTCAATATCATCTTCTATCGTTGTTAAGCCTTTATCTTCTATAATATTAGACGGGTCCCCTCCCGTAGCAAACATCTCTTTCAAAACCGCCTTTGCTATCGAAGTTGACACTTTTTTTTCCGAAATCATTAAAATCAATTCGGCAAAATTTTCAGGAGTAATCGGTATTTGATAATCTCCGTCATTTTTTAAGAGTGCTCTCAGATCAGTTAAGAGCCAATTGGCGGCAAGTCGAGATAATTTTCGCTTATTCTCATCTTCAATTGATTTCTTAACCTTTTCTTCTTTAAACCAGTTGAAAAGCTCGCTTATCGTCTTTTCATAATAATCACCGAGGGTAACCTCTTTAACTAAAAAATCAATCTCTTTTTCAGATAAACCATATTCAAATTCAAATCTCTCTCTTTTCTCTTTAGGTAGTTCAGGAATTGATGATCTGATTTCGTCTACGTTAATAAAGAGAGAATCTGTTAAATCAATCGGCGAGAGATCGGGATCGGGAAAATATCTGTAATCAGCCGATCCTTCTTTGCTTCTTTGAAAGATTGTTTCCTCCTTATTATCGTCCCAACCTCTTGTCTGTTGAGAAATAATTTCTCCTTGATCAAGAATTTTAGATTGTCGATCCACCTCAAAATGAAGGGCTTTCTCAATTGATCTGAATGAATTAAGATTCTTGATTTCAACTCGCCCTCCGTCCATCTTCCCTGGAGCTGATGAGATTGAGATATTGGCATCGATTCTCATCTCCCCTTTTTCCATATCAACGTTTGAGACTTTAAGATATCGCAGTATTTCTCTCAGCTCTTCGGTAAATTTTCTTGCTTCTAAGGGTGATCTTATATCCGGCTCCGTAACTATCTCCATAAGAGCGGTTCCCGATCTGTTGAAATCAACCAAAGAATAGTTACCCTCTTCTTGATGGATCAATTTTCCTGCATCTTCTTCAAGGTGAATTCTGTTTATTCTTATTCTTTTTCCATCAAGATCGATATAACCAGCGGAACAGAGAGGGTGATCTTGTTGGCTTATCTGATACCCCTTAGGAAGATCGGGGTAGAAGTAATTCTTTCTGTCAAATCTGGAGTGTTCCGGTATTAAGCAGTTAAGAGCCATTCCTGTTTTTATCGTCTTCTCTATCGCCGCTTTATTAGCAACAGGAAGCGCTCCAGGCTGACCCGTGCAGATTGGACAGATATTTTTATTGGGCTCGTCAGAATCAGAATCGTTAAGGCAACGACAAAACATCTTCGATCGAGTGTTTAGCGCTACATGAATTTCCAATCCGATTACTATTTCTCTCATACTTTTTTGAGAAGTTCTTTCATTATCTGAATTCCCGAACTGGTTCCGATAAAATCAACTCCCGCCCTGATCACTTTTCTAACATCTGAGATTGTTCTAATATTGCCGGATGCCTTTACTTTAAGTCCGGGGGCGTTTTCTTTCATGAGTTTAAGATGGTGAACTTTTTCATTAATCTCTCTGTGTTCAAGAGGATCCTTTTCTGTAGCGGTTTTAATGCAAAAAGCCCCCGCCTTCTTAACGATTTTAGAAACTTTAATTATCTCATCATCAGTCAGAAATCCTGAACCGATAATTACTTTTGTCGGAAGTATCGCACAAAGAGACTTAAGATCGGATAAAACTTTATCATAACGATCATATTTCACATCTACAATATTAAGAACGATATCTAATTCATCGGCTCCGTCCTTTTTGGCTTTTTTACAAAGCTTTATTCTTTCAGTGTGAGATGATAATCCCATTGGCGGATCAATCAAGATAACTGTTTTAATGTCGGTTCCTTTCAGTTCCTTACTAACTAAAGAAGTGAATTTCGGATTAACGACGACTCCATGAAAACCATATTTTTTTGCTTCATCACACCTATTTTTGATGTCAGTGGAAGTTGCCTCTTTTCTAATGTCAGTATGGTCTATTGTTTTGGCTATTTTATTCATCTTTTTTATTTTTTAATCTTTCTAAAATAACGAAATCGTATTTTAAACCTTTGTCCCCTCTTCCTTTTACACGCGATATCTCAACCCAATCTTTCTCGTTAATCTCCGGGAAAAAACAATCTCCTTCAAAATCTTGATCAATTATCGTGAAATAAATCCTATCAGCTATTGGAATAAATTGCTTGTAAACAGAAGCCCCCCCTATTATCATAATCTCTCCATCACCTGCTATTGATATTGCTTCTTCAATTGTCTGTACTGAAAAACACTCATTGGGCAGCGAATTTTTGTTCCTGTTCAATACTATGTTCTTTCTTCCGGGAAGAGCTCGACCTATTGAATCAAAAGTTTTCTTACCCATCACAACAGACTTACCCAATGTTTTCTCTTTGAAATAACTCATATCCTCCGGTATGTTCCAAGGAAGAGAGTTGTCCCTGCCTATTATTCCATTTTTAGCTTTAGCTACAATAATTGATATTGTCATAATCTTCTCTTATTGATAATATAGCAAAAGCGACTTAATACATCAAGAAATAACTAAATCATTAAACTATAAAAATGAAATTATTTGAACAGAGAATCCCTGATAGTCAATATGGAGATATGCTTAAAAAAATTCTATATGAAGGTCGCGATGTCCTTCCGATTCATGGAGAAAAAGCAAAAATGATAGCCGGGGCTCAACTTAGATATGATATCGATAATGGATTTCCCGTAATAACCGAGAGAGATCTCTCCGGTCCTTTTTTTAAAAACGCTTTAGCCGAACATATCGGTTTCCTTAACGGAGCTCGGACTCAAGATGAGTTGGAGCGGTTTGGTTGTAATTGGTGGAAACGTTGGGTAACAAAAGAAAAATGTGAAATATTCGGACTTCCCGAAGGAGATTTGGGTGACGGATCATACGGCGCTGCTTGGGCAACATTTCCAACAACTGAAGGTAATGGATTCAATCAAATCAAAGAAGTGATAAAACAATTAAAAGAACGACCTTACCTTAGAACTCATTTCATATCCCCTTGGATACCTCAATATGCGATTCAACACAGCGATCTCAAACGAAAGGTTGTGGTTGCCCCTTGCCACGGTTGGATTCATATATTAGCCTTTCCCGAAGCAAAAGAGTTGTCAATTCATCATTTTCAAAGAAGTGCTGATTTTCCCGTTGGAGTACCCTTTAACATTATTCAGTACGCAGCCTTTGGATTAATGGTGGCTCAACTCATTGATTATAAGTTAAAAGAGGTCATCTATACATTCTCTGATGCCCATATATACGAAAGTCAGATAGATTATGTTAAAGATCTGATCTCAAGAGAACCGAAAAGACTCCCAACGGTTGAATTGGATCCTAAAATTAACGATATATTTGATTTCCGACCCGAACACTTCACTCTTAAAGATTATGATCCTCATTCAAAAATGATGATCCCTACTCCAATATGAAGAATAGATTTGTTGACCCTGATAATGCCTACAGAATTGAAGAAAGTTACGAAAGAATCATTAAAAAGATAGATAATGATGGAGCTTGCCCATTCTGCCTTGAAAATCTAAAGAAATATCATAAAAATCCGATAATAGAAGAGAACGATTCGTGGATCGCCACGGACAATATGTATCCTTACGAAGGTGCAAAATTCCATGTTATCTTTATCAGCAAGAAACATCTGACTGACATATCAGAGATCAGTCCGCAGTCTTGGCTCAAATTGCAAGAGATCGTTGTATCTATTTCAAAGAAACTAAAGATTAAAGGAGGAACCACTTTTATGCGATTCGGGGACACCAAATTCACTGGTGCCAGCGTGGCTCATATTCATGCACATTTGATCTCCCCACATCCAGAAAGAAAGAAAGCTATCATGGCAAGAGTCGGCTAATCGTCAACTCTGACTATCTTCACTTTAAACGCTCTTAGTATATCTTTGGCGTCAAGAAGAGAGTATCCTTCTTTGTAATAGACCTCTGATATTCCAGAGACAGCTATCAATTTTGCACAGGTTGGACAAGGAAATGTAGTCACATAGAGAGAAGTTTTTTCCAAAGATATCCCTCTTTTCGCCGCTTCAGCAATAATTCCAGCTTCAGCATGAATGAATTTAGAAATATCAAAAGAGACTCCATAATCAAAATTACTTCTCGGATCTCCGAATATATTATGAACGTCATTTGAGGGAAGCGGTTTATTAAATCCCGATAAAATAACTTCTCTATCTTTAACTAAAACAGCTCCAACTTGTCGCCACCAATCAGGGCTTTGTAATGATCGACTAATCGCCTCTTTCATCATTCTCTTGCTAAATTGACTGCTATCGATAACCTCGTCTGCTATAATCTGACTCTTTTTTTCTGAATTATGTTTTTCCCACCTCAAAAAAATTGAGATAAACTCAACATTCTTTTCTTTTAGATAATCTTCGGCAAACTGATGACTAACATCTTCATCGGGCATAATAATCTCTTCAAATTGTTTTATTTGAGAGAATAAAGATTTTTTTCTTAAAACTTCTGTCTTAAAACCGATAGCTTGCAACGCTTTGCAAACATCTTCGGCATCCAATGCTCTAATATCTCTTTCCAGTCTTGGGACTTCTCTGACCAGATCATTCTCCAATAGAAAGATTGGATAAGGATTCTCTTTGAAAAAATTAATATAACCTTTATGAAGTGCGGGGGTGTAAAGAATAACAGACTTCATCTTCGCTCCTTTAATCTCTTTAAAAAATCATCTGTTATCTGTCTTACCTCACGAGCAAGATCTTCAGCTCCTTCAATGGCTAAGTCCCTTATTCGAGCTGTGGTTGATGTGGTTGCTTGTGGCGTAAGAGTCAATATCTCTTTGCAAAAATCTTTATAATCTCTTTTCATTTTTGAGGTAAAGTCGGCCGTACTCTTTGATGTGATTAAAACATCGGGTGAAACGAGTCTGATAAGATCTCCGATTCCTTGATCTGCCTGTCTTATTGTAACAATATCGACATGACGAAGATGAATTAACATCCTGATTCTTTCGTTTTGAGGAACTATCGGCCTATTTGGTCCCTTTCGGTTTTTTGTCAACTGGTCGGAATCTACACCAACAATCAGAATGTCTCCATAAGACTTCGCTTTCTCTAAATACTTTGCATGACCTTCGTGAATTAAATCCCAAACGCCTTGAGTCAATACAATTTTTTTATTATTTTTTTTCAACAAAAAGATGACTTTTTCAAGGTCATCATAGTTAGGAATGAATCTTTTATCAAAGTTAGTCTCGTGAGAAAAAAAATCGTTGATCTCTTTTTGATTCATATCTATCCGCTTATTTCAATTCCCATGTTTTTAGCCGTTCCTTCAACTACTTTCATCGCTTGCTCTATATCATCAGTATTCAGATCAGGCATCTTCATCTCTGCAACTTCTCTCAATTTATCTTTGCTTATTGTTGCAATTTTTTCTTTTCCAGGATTCTTGGCGCCCTTCTCTATTCCAGCAACTTTCTTCAAAAGTTCAGAGACTGGAGGTTTTTTCATCTTAAAATCATAACTCCTGTCTTGATAAATAGTAACTTCGACAGGAATATTAAACCCTTCTTGTCCTTTGCTTTTATCATTAAATTTTTGACAAAACTCGCCTATGTTAACCCCATGTTGAGCCAATGAAGGACCAACAGGTGGAGCAGGAGTGGCTTTACCTGCGGGAATCTGCACTTTTACTATTGCTTTCACTTTCTTTGACATCTTGAAATTTCATTCATACGTTAATAATTTTGCTGAAAGAACGTTATATCTTTTTTATCTGCAACGAATCAAGTTCAACCGGGGTATCTCTACCAAACATATTTACCAAAACCTTAATCTTGCCTCTTTCAGAGTCAATCTCAGAGATCTTTCCATCAAAATCTTTAAACGGTCCATCGGTTATTTTAACCATATCTCCAATAGAGACATCTATCTTGAATTTGGCCACATCAGCTCCCATTCTCTTTTTAAGAATTGAAACTTCTTCTTCTGAAAGAGGTAATGGCGTAGTCCCGGCACCAACAAATCCGGTAACGTTTGGAGTATTTCGAACAACATACCAAGAATCATCGGTCACAATCATCTCAACCAACACATATCCGGGGTATATCTTCTCTTCCACGGTTCTTCTTTTTCCGTTTTTGATCTTTATCTTCTTTTCTTTAGGAACAATCACGCTGAATATCTTCTCCTCCATTCCAAGTGAATCAGCTCTTTGACGCAGATTCTTGGCAACCGCTTCCTCATAGCCCGAATAAGTATGAATTACATACCACCTCTTTTGCTGTGATGTTTTTTGTTTAGACATAAGATCAGAAAACGAATTTTTTCAACCCCTCCATTAAGAGATAATCGAAGCCTCCTAAAATAGTCGCTACCACCACTGAAACAAGAACCACGATTAACGCGTACTTAAACGCTTCTTTGCGAGTTGGCCAATTAACTTTGCCCGTTTCTTCACGAACTTCTCTGAAAAATCTCTTTATTTTTACAATTAATCCCTCTTTTTCCATAGCTGGATAGTAACTAAAAGACATTGATTTGTCAATTAAATATCAAGATTTCTTACCTTTTTTGCATGAGCTTGTATAAACTTCTTTCTGGGAAGAACTTCGTCTCCCATTAGAATATCAAAAGTCCTGTCCGCTTCTTGAGCATCTTCAATATCTATCTGCATTAAAACCCTGTTTTCAGGATTCATTGTAGTATCCCATAATTGCTCTGGATTCATCTCTCCAAGTCCTTTATATCTTTGAATTGAAACTGATTTATCTTTCTTTGAAAATTCTTTTACAATCTCATTCTTGTCATCCTCAAGATAAGCATATTCAACTTCTTTTCCTGATTGAATCTTATAAAGAGGCGGTTGTGCAATATAGATGTGACCACTCTCTATCAATGGTCTAAAGTATCTGTAAAAGAAAGTCAAAAGTAGCGTTTTGATATGATTCCCGTCACTATCCGCATCGGCCATGATAATAATTCTATGATACCTAAGTTTCTCTATGTTAAAATCTTCCGCAATTGCCGTCCCCATTGCAATTATCAGCGACTTTATTTCTCTGGAGGCGAGTATTCTGTCCAATCGTGCTCTTTCAACATTTAAAACTTTTCCTCTCAATGGAAGTATCGCTTGAAATCTTCTATCTCTGGCTCCCTTACAAGATCCTCCGGCGGAGTCTCCCTCTACAATATAGAGCTCTGACTCTTCAGGTTTTCTTGAAATACAGTCGGCAAGCTTTCCAGGAAGAGATAATCCTTCTAAAACTCCTTTTCTCAAAACAGTTTCTCTGGCTGCTCGAGCAGCTTTCCGAGCTTTTGATGAGAGAACACACTTCTCTATTATCGCCTTGGCATCTTGAGGATTTCTTTCTAAAAAATCCGTTAAGTATTCTATTACGATCGATTCAACTGCTGGCTTAGCTTCGGGATTACCAAGCTTAGCTTTGGTTTGCCCTTCAAATTGAGGCTCTCTTATCTTGACCGAAACTACCGCCGTTAATCCTTCACGAACATCTTCCCCGCTAAGATTATCATCTTGCTCTTTCAATATTCCGTTTTTCTTAGCATAATCATTAAGCGTTCTAGTTAATGCCGATCTGAAACCGGTTAAATGACTGCCTCCTTCCGAAGTTAAAATATTGTTGGCAAAACTCTCCTCGTAAGATTCATACTCATCGGTATAGATAAAAGAAGCCTCGACTAAAATATCATCTTTTTCTCCCGAGCAATAAAATAAGTTTTGGTGCCTTTTCGTTGACCCTCTAGTAAGATAACGAGCATAAGACAGAATTCCGCCCTCAAAATAAAAAGAGTACTTTTTCTCATTTTTTGAGTCTCTTAGATCGGCAAAATTAACACGGACACCTTTGATAAGATAAGATTGTTGGCGTAAACGTAGTAATATTTTCTTAAGATTGAATACAGTGTCTTTGAAAATCTCTTCATCAGGCTCAAAGATAACCGTTGTTCCCCTCTTATTTGTTTTGCCTTCTTTAATCAGCTTTGTTTGTGGAACCCCACGTGAATATTCTTGCGAATAACGCTCTCCGTCTCTGTAAACTTCAGCTCTCATCCAAGAAGAGAGTGCACAAACAACCGAAACTCCTACTCCATGAAGACCGCCTGATACTTGATAAGCTTTCCCTTCAAACTTACCTCCCGCATGTAAAGTTGTCATAACGGTCTCTAAAGCCGACTTTTTATTTTGAGGATGAATGTCAACCGGTATTCCCCTTCCATCATCGGTAACACTAACTCGACCATTAGGCAAAAGAGCGACATCTATATTTTTAGCAAAACCGCCGATAGCCTCGTCAAACGCATTGTCGGTGCATTCCCATATCATTCGATGAAATCCCTCGGTTCCTGTCGATCCTATATACATTCCAGGTCTTTTTCTTACCGGAGCCAACCCTTCAAGTACAAGAATATCTTTAGATGTGTAATCTGATTTTCCTCCTTTTATTTCTTTCTTTGCCATTTTTTAACGGTTTAATTCTTTTAATTTATCTCGATTAACGACTCTATTTTACCCTTTTTTGAAGGTAAAATCAACTCTTGCTGGTAAACAAAATCCGCTCTTTTAGAGCGGTGTGAGGCGGGGACGACCGGACTCGAACCGGCAACCTCCACTGTGACAGAGTGGCGATCTAACCATTGATCTACGCCCCCGTAATATGCCGGCGGGAGGTCTCGAACCTCCGACCTACGGCTTATGAGTCCGTCGCTCTGACCAGCTGAGCTACGCCGGCAAAAATGTTGCGGGGGCCGGAATTGCACCGGCGCCTTGAGGTTATGGGCCTCACATGGTACTACTCCACCACCCCGCGTCCTTGGAGAGATTTTAATACATTTTTCTATTTTAATCAACCCCCCCGCCTTCCGCTTTTATATAACGCCCAAACTTCTAAACGATTCTTGATAGATATCCATCACTTCTTTTGCCTTCTCTTTGGTAAGTTGGTAATCGGGATCATGAACTACGCCGTTTCTGATCTGTCGAGCTTCTTTTAATTCCTCAATGTTTTGAATCTCTATATCCGTCACCTTGCTTAGACTCTTCTCGGTTGAGCCTTCATTATAACCCATCTTTTGCAATATCTCTCCGAGCATTGCATCCGTTTCTATAATAGCAAGCTTAAACTCAGCCTCAATTCCACTGTTCAATCTCTTGGCTATCTTCCTCCATTCCTTTACATATTTATCACTCCCGTAAGGTTGAAATCTTACAAACTCCGATATGTCTTCCATCGCCCTGTATTTCAACCAATTACTTGAAATAAAGATGTATATTATCAAAGAAATCAACAAGAAAGAGATAATAATAAAGGAAATCTTCATCCAACCTATAACTTGAATATAAGGAGAAGGAACTATTCTTGGATTTAGAAGATATTCTAATATTAAGTCTTCCATAACTCTTGTATCTTTTTTCCAAATTTAATCATAAGATTCTCTTTTGAACAAGGCGCCATGATCTGAATTCCGATTGAATTTTCATCTTCTTTCTTATAAGGAATCGAGATTGCCGGAATACCTGAAAGGTTAGCTATAACATTGAAGATTGATGAAGATCTTTGATCTTTATCAGGCAGTAAATTCGGCATCGTTGGGGTTAAAATAAGATCAACTTTATTAAAAGACTTATCAAGCTCTCCTGTAATAAAAGATCTCATTGCTACCGCTTTTTGATAATAGTTATCTTTATTGCCTGCCAATAGAGCATAAGCTCCGAATATTATTCGCTCTTTAAGATCAAGACTAAATCCCTCGCCTCTACTTGAGATATAATCATCTGTTAAATCACCTCCCTTTACAGAAGAGAGCCCGTATCTCAAGCCGTCATACCTTCCCATATTTGAAGATATTTCAGAAGAAGACAGCACATAATAGGTTGACATCAAATGATCAATCTCCACAAAAGAAATCTCTTCAATTTTTACTCCTAAAACAGATAAAGACTCCACCGCTTCTTTTGTCTTGCTTTCGATTCCTTTGTCTTCAATCCGACCAAACCAACTTCTTGGCAATCCGATCTTAATTTTTGAAAAATCAATCTCTTCCTTTGAGAGGTTTGAATCTTCTGATTTTAAATCATTATCGTCCTTTCCTGAAATGACCTTCAAGACATCTTCTATATCTTCAACGTTGACGGCAATTATACCCGCCTGACTGAATGAAGAATCGGCTGAAATCACTCCGTATCTTGAGACACTACCTCGACTCGGTTTAAAACCGACGAGATTGTGATATGAGGCTGCACGCCTCAACGAACCGGCACTGTCTAAATCAATGACAAAGCTTGCTAAACCATCTGAAATAATCTTGGCCGAATCAAATGATAACCCGATGCCAAATTCATCGACTTTCGTTTTACCCAAAACTATTGTACCCTCTTTTTTCAATTTTTTAACTATTGTTGCATCGTAAGGAGATCGATAACCGTCTAAAATCTTAGATCCAGCTTCTGTTTTGAAACCATTTATCATAATATTATCAGATACAACCGATGGGATCCCGAGAAAAAGCCTTTCATCCCCTAAAAGAATCTTTTCTTGAGCTTCTTGAGCTTCTTTTAATAAAGTGTTCTTATCCGCTAAATCAAAGCCCAACTTGCCATCCGACTTGCCGATAAGAGGTTTTATTAAATCTTGAACCGTTGATTTACCAGACCTGAAATCACAAGCGATATCTCTGATTTTGGCCAAAGAAATCATAAAATCTGTTTAACTTTAAGATAATCACCTTCTTTCTTTTTAAAATTTGCGATGATCTTATCCCTGTTCTTATAATCAACAGGAATATCGTCTCTAAAGAGATTGGATCTGTCTGAAAAGTCGGCGAGTTCATAATTGGGTAAATCGTCTATATCTTCAATTATTTTCAAAACCCTCTCATGAATTAACTCTTCTTCTTCTTGAGTTAATTTAATTCTAAGCAATTTGAGTACTTCTTGTAGTTCGTCTTTTCTCATTGTTTTGGTGCTTCTAAGTTATCCGATTCCACTAAGACCTCTTGAAGCTCATCTATATTTTCCAAAACAAAACCTGCCCCTCTGGCTACGGCTGTCAAAGGGTCATCCGACACCTTCGTTTCAATCTTGGTCTCTTCCGTAATCAATAGATTTAGCCCTTTGAGTAGACTTCCCCCTCCCATTAAGTGAATTCCCTTGCTCATTATATCCGCCAATAACTCCGGAGGCGTCTCTTCCACCGTAATCTTAATAGCTGCAATTATCTCTTTAACCGATCTCTCTAAGGCCTTTCTTATATCCTTATCAGTAACTGTAATCTCTTCCGGTAATCCAGTTACCAGATTTCTTCCTCTGATCGGCATCTCCATCTTTTCTTTCAAAGGATAAGCGGATCCGATATTGATTTTAATCTCTTCCGCCGTTCTTTCTCCTATCAAAAGTTTATACTCATCTTGAGCAAACTTAATGATATCTTCATTCAATCTATCACCCGCGACTCTTAAACTTCTTGCGGTCACTATCCCTCCGAGGGATATGACAGCAACTTCAGTCGTCCCCCCTCCTATGTCAACGATGAAATTCCCTCCTGCATCTTGAACCGGTAATCGTGCTCCGATTGCAGATGCCATAGGCTCTTCTATAAGATAGACAACCCTGGCTCCCGCACTTTTTCCGGCATCTTGAACCGCTTTCTTTTCAACCTCAGTAACTCCAACCGGTATGCTTACAATAAGTCTCGGTCTCAAATTAAAGATGAAGTTTTTTTTGCAAGCCTTTTCTATAAAATACCTCAACATCTGTTCCGTAACATCAAAGTCTGAAACAACTCCGGAAACCAAAGGTCTGGTAGCCACTATATAAGCAGGGGTTCTACCAACCATTCTTTTTGCTTCTTCTCCTATTGCTAATATTTGTCCGGTTTTTTGATTAATGGCAACAACCGAAGGTTCGGATATAATTATCCCTCTACCTCTGACATAAACCAAAGAGTTAGCAGTTCCAAGATCTATCGCTATATCACTTGAAATCTTTTTGGCGATTTCTTTTAAGAAATTATTGTTCATCTTTTTATTTTAACCCCAAATGTCATAAAAAGTCACGAGAAAGAAAAATCCTATCAATATCAAAAACGATGCCATTACCAGACTTTGCTCAAGCTTTTGATTTACCGGACTGCCCTTAATTTTCTCAATCAATAAAAATAGGAGTCGACCTCCATCCAACGCCGGAATCGGTATTAGATTAAAAACTGCCAAAGATATGGAAACCATCACCATAACTTGAAGATAATCAACCAAACCTCTCTCTATCGCTCCAGCAAAGAAGTCCTTAACTATTCCGACCGGACCAGCCACTCTGACTCCAGGAGGAAGTGGTTTTCCAACAATAGCGTTTTTTACCGTACTTCCGAGAAAATAGACAACATTTGCCGTAATCACTCCTGTCATAATTCCAGCCTGAACCGGTGCTTGATACCAAGAATAGCGCTTTGTTTCTATTCTTTCAAGAAAGACCCCGATAATTCCAGCCTCGTTTTCCGAAGAAATACTGATCTCGTGTTTAGAACCATTTCTGTCAATTGTTGCCAAAAATTCTCGACCCTTGTTCTCTTCTAAGAAATCTTTTACATCAGAAACTTTTCTAAGGCTGATACTCTCTTCTTCAGATTTAAATTCAAGAAGAATATCACCTGACATTATGCCTGTCTTTTGAGCCGGATAATCTTCTTCCACATCCAAAACCAAGATTTTGGAGTTTGGTGATATCGCATCGTCAGATATGGCGATCGGGGTTCCAATCATTGCAATGGCTATCAAGAGAAAGTAAGCAACTATCCAAAAAGCGACAACACCTCCCAAGAGAATCAATGCTCTTTGCCAAATTGTTTTTTCACTGAAACTTCTTTCATCTTTTATCGCCTCGTTTTCCCCATATATATTCACAAAGGCCCCGATCGGAAGAAGATTAAGAGAGAAAACGGTTTCACCAAATTTCTTAGAACATATCTTAGGTGGTATTCCTATTCCAAACTCCTCAACTTTTACTCCGAACTTTTTAGCAACCAAAAAATGTCCCAACTCATGTAAGGTAACCAAAGCCAAAAGACTTACTATTGATATAATTATGTATGTCGCCATCATTTAGTTTTCCATTATCTCTTTTATTTTCTTATCCGTGATCTTTTCAATTCTTTCATTATACCCATCTATCAGTTTTTGAAGATCGTCTTTCCCTTTGAACTTGTCGTCTTCTCTTATGCCTCCTTCTCTAAAGCCGTCTTGCATTTTTTTCCAAGCATCTTCCCTAACTCTGCGAAGAGAGACTCGAGCCTCTTCGCTCTTCTCATTTAATATTTTAGTTAAGTTCTTTCTAAACTCCTCTGTCAGTGGAGGCAAAGGAATATTAATTGAATCCTTATCGGTTACCGGATTTATTCCAAGATCTGATTGCGCTATCGCTTTTTCAATAACAGACATCAATGCTCTATCCCAAGGTTGGACTGTAATAATTCTCGGTCCCGGAACATTAATTGATGCAACCTGTTTTAATGGCAACTTGCTCCCGTAAGAGTCAATCAATATGTTCTCGACTAAGGATGTTGTTGCCCTTCCTGTTCTAATACCGGATATGTCACTCTCGTAAAACGAGATGATTTTATCAAATTCCGCTCCGGTCTCTCTTATTATTTCTTTAATATCCATATCTATAATTCCATTATTAATTTTTCTAAAACCAATCTGTTATCAGCGTTAGTTCTTGAGATAAGATAGATTGATTCCTCTATTGAATCAATTGATTCTTTAATTTTTAAAAAAGATTGATTGAGCTTTATTTCTTCTCTTACTTTCTTGATCATAATCGCTCTAAAATAACTTAACCATATCTCCAAGACTTCTTTAAGGTTTTCTTTATCTTCCGATAAGCCCTTGACATACTTTAACCTCATTCGATAGGGAGATTTAGCGGATGTAACATCTAAGAGAGTTTCAACCTGCTTTCTTCTTTCATTTATAACAGATGGATCTTTTGAAAAATCTATCGCAACACCAGGTCTTCCAAATGAGAGAAGTGCAATTTCATCTGTTAAATCGCAACTAAATCCTTCTTTTTCCAAAAATCTCTTAATCTCTTCTTCATTGACGGGGAAAAATGACAACTTGGTTGTTCTTGATCTTACTGTTGGAAGTAGTGCTTGAGAATGCTCAGTTATTAAAATTATGACTGACTTACCCAGAGGCTCTTCTAACAATTTTAAGATGGAGTTTTGAGCTTCTGAATTCATTAAATGAGCGTTATCAATTATGGCAATCTTGAAAGGAGCTAAATATGGTTTATATGAAAAATTAGCGATTAGCTCTCGAATTTGCAAAATCTTTATCTCTTTGCCATTGGGAGAGATAATACTGACATCGGGATGAGTTTCTTTGTCAATATTTTTGCAAGACCAACAATTTCCGCAATTATCTTCTTGGCAGAAAAGATTCTTTACAAAGTCGAGCGCCACCTTTCGTTTACCCAACTTAGAAATTCCCTCAAAAATCATAGCGTGCGGAACCTTCTCTGACTTAATCATCGCTGAAAGAAATTCCTGTTGTCTCTTATGCCCGATGATCACCGCCATGCTATTTTTTAATCATTATGCTTCTTTTGTAGTAATCGATGTTCTCCAAAACCATTCCCGTGCCTTTGACTACACAAACGAGCGGATTATCAGCTATAAAACAAGGAACTCCGGTATTTTGAGAAATCAAAACATCAATTCCTTTCAATAATGCTCCGCCTCCTGAAACAACCATCCCTTTGTCAATAATATCAGCCGATAGTTCGGGTGGCGTATCTCTTAGAACTTGTCTTATCGTTTTTATTATCTCTTCAAGAGTCTCTGCCATCGCTTCGACAATCTCATTTGATCCGACTGTTATATTCTTAGGAAGTCCCGTAATCAAATCTCTTCCTCGAACTTCCATCTTCTCTTCTTCCTTCTCCGGAATAGCCGTACCTATCTTTTTTTTGATCTCTTCGGCTGTTTGAGATCCCACAGCCAATTTATACTTCTTCTTAATGTAATCTGCTATTGCAATATCAATCTTATCACCGGCAACTCTCAAAGATTCAAAAGTAACTACTCCTCCTAAAGAGATAACTGCCACCTCCGATGTTCCTCCTCCAATATCAACTATCATGTTCCCTGAACATGAATTGATCGGGATTCCGGCTCCAATTGCAGCTAATACCGGCTCTTTAGTCAAATAAACCGCCCTAGCTCCGGCCAATGTTCCTGCTTCTATCACAGCTCTTCTCTCGGTAGATGTTATTCCGGCAGGAACTCCGACAACTATTTCGGGTTTCAAGAATTTGAAATAACCCAAAGTCTTTTTAATGAAACGTCTGATCATGACCTCTGTCATCTTGTATTCTGCGATAACACCGTCTCTTATCGGACAGTACACTTTTATCGTTTCTGGTGTTCTCCCGATCATGTCTTTGGCTTCTGATCCAACAGCCAATATTCTATTCTCAACTATCGATACTGCAACAACGGATGGCTCCTCCATCACAACTCCCTTCCCCGGAACAAACACCAGAGAATTACAAGTACCAAGATCTATTCCTATTTTTCTAGTAAACACATTAAAAAGATTATTTTTCAACTCTCTTGATAGAAGCACCAATTGCCTGAAGTCGCTCTTCTATTCTCTCATAACCTCGATCAACTTGCGATATGTTTTTTATAATGGTAACTCCATCAGCGGATAACCCGGCGATTATAAGGGCAGCTCCGGATCTAAGATCCAATGGACCCAATTCAGTTCCATAAAGCTCTGTTGGACCGTTAATAACCGCTCGATGCGGATCACATATCACAATCTCCGCACCCATCTTATTCAATTCTTCCAAATACTTTAATCTTCCGTCATAGAGTGGATCGTGAATCAAAGTTAATCCTTCAGTCTTTGTGGCTAAAGCTCCAAAAGCCGATTGAAGGTCGGTCGGTATTCCAGGATAAGGAAGTGCTTGTATCTTATTCATCTTCATCCCAAAAGAAGTCTTTACCAAAACAGAACTATCACTCACTAACTCCACATTGGCTCCAAAAGATTTTAGTTTTTTGAAAAAGAGTTCCAAATGGTTGACCGGAACATTGTCCACTCGAACTTCTCCTCCAACAGTCAAGCCCATCAAAATATAAGTCCCCGCCTCAACATAATCATAAGGAATGGAGTAATCAGCTCCTTTCAACTTCTTTTTACCCAATATTTCTATGGTATGAGTTCCCTCACCATTAATTTCAACCCCCATTTTCTTTAGAAAACGTGCCAACTCTTGCACATGGGGCTCGCAAGCCGCTATCCTTATCGTTGTTTTCTTTTCGGAAAGAGCCGACGCCATCAGGATATTTTCCGTAGCAGTCACAGAAAACTCATCCAATATTATTTCATTACCACCAAGTTCACCTTTTGATTTCAATGAGTAAAGGTTTGTTTTTTCGGAATAGCCGCAAAAAATCTTCTCGTCGGTCAAATCTACCTGTGTTCCAATCTGTGTTACTTCAATAGCGGCTCCGAGACTTTCAAACCCGTCAAGATGAGTATCAAGCGATCGAGTCCCAATGACACATCCGCCCGGATGATTTATCTCAACAGAACCGGAACGGGCAAGAAGCGGGCCCATAATCAAAACCGACGATCTCATCTTGGATATAAGGGATCTATCGATAGAGTTTGGGTCAATATCAACAGCTTCTATTCTAACCGCATCTTTATCAATCCAATCAACTTTCGCTCCCAAACTCTTGATCAGTTCAATCATTCTAAAAACATCCTCAATAAGAGGAAGGTTTCTGATTATGCAAGGCTCATCTGTTAAAAGAGTCGCCGCTAAAATTGGTGTAGCTGCGTTTTTAGATCCTCTTGCCTTAATCTCCCCCTTCAAAGGTCTACCACCTTCTATGATAAATCTCTCTGGCATATAAAAGTAAAATGATATCCCATCATATCTTATAAAAAGTAAGTTGGCAAGAGAGCAAAAATGTTATAAAATAGCTTAATATGAACAAAAAAATACGGTCATTCATCTTTTTTTCTCTTGTGATAATTTTCTTAATCATCTCTCCTTTGGCTATCTTTTATTCCCAAGGATACAGATTTGATTCTAAGAATTTTCGAGTAGTTCAAACGGGAAGTTTTTATTTCAAAGTGACTCCTCGAAGCGTAGATATTAAAATCATCGAAGATAAAAACGACTTAATAGCAATGAAAAGAAAGACTGATTTTTTCTTTGGAACATCTTATGTGGAAAACATTCTGCCTGGAAGATACAAGATAAGTGTCGGTAAGGACGGCTATCATGTATGGGAAAAGACATTGGAGGTAAGAGAAAAATTAGTCACTGAGATGAAGAATATTGTTTTAATCCCCACAGATCCAATCTTTTCCATTATTGGAGGGAAAACATCTAATATTTTTCCTCTTTCAGGTAAGCGGGAAATGGCTGTGAAAGAGATAATCGACAAAGATGATTGGAACCTTTTTCTTTATGATCCGGTAGGGGGTGGCTCAACCCAAATAATCTCTTCACAAGAATTAAAAGAAGAGCCGATCGATGTTATCTCTTTTTATGGAAGAGACGAGATTCTTTTAAAGATAAACTCGGGTTGGTTGATTGTTGATACTCAAAATGAAAAAAGTTATTCAATTGATGATAAAGAAAGGTTATTCTTAGACCCTAAAAGAGCTGATTCTGTACTCTATTTAGAAGAAAACAGATTAATCTCGTTCAATTACCTTAAAAAAGAGACTCAATTAGTAGTAAAAGATGTAATTTCTTTCACTATTAAAGAGAATGGGGATATATTCATGATGTTGGAAGATGGTTCGTTTGCCCAAAACAACCAAACGTTAAGAACTCCTCGTTTCACAATATCAAAAGATTCCAACTGCGAGATGCGATTATTGGACTTGGAGCTCTTCGTGCTTAAAGACGATACTCTCTTTTTTCTTGATAGAAAAGAATCACTTTTTAAGGAGATATCAAACTCTTCCCATCTACCCATCTTCTCGCCTGATAAAAGAAAAGCGGCATACTTTAATGACCACGAAATCTATGTAATTTATTTAGACAACATAACCGATCAACCTAAGAAAAGTTATGGTGAGAATTCTTTTTTAACGAGATTTTCAGAAACAATAAAAGGTGTTGATTGGTTAACTGATCATTATCTGATTTTAAGTGTCGGGGACAGTATAAAAATTATTGAAATCGACGATCGTGATCAGATAAATCTCGTAGACTTCGCCCTATTACCCGATCATAAATCAATCTTTGATCAATATTCAAAGAGACTCTATGTCATCAGTAATAATAATCTTTTTGTTTCAAGAATCATTGTCTCTTAATTTTTAAGACATCTCACTGAAAAACCGTTCTCATTATCAACCGCTCCTCTGAAAATTCTATCATCTTTTCTGTCCAAAGCTCTCATCCATGACTTATCTAAGTTGAAGGCCACGCCCCAAAGACAAGCTTGATTATTTAATCCTTTAAACTCACCTGTTGAATTCATAAATCCCGCGGGCAAAATATTGAATTCAAAAACTCCTTCTCCCCATGATTTATCTTTAATGGCTTTACCAATCCCTTTTCCTCGCCAGCCATTAGAATCCACTTCAAGGGTATTAATGCCTAATATCTTTTCAAGATCTTTGAAGTCATCATCCCATGGAAGTCTCCATCCTTGAGGACAAATCTTTCTTGCATCTTCCGCATAATAGAGCCCTCCGTAAAGATCACAATTAGCGGGATCATTATCGTAACAAAAAACTTTGACTTTTCCACCGTTAGCGTCAAAACCGCTCTTCATATTTTCAGCCATCCAGCACTGAAAGTCTATCTGTATGGTTTGATACCTATTGCCATCCATATCAATAACCTCGTCTTCTCCGCATACAAGATTCTTGTTGTGTCCTTTTATTGATACAATCTTCTCTTCTCTCTTGAGTTGAAAAAAGATGACACCAATTACCAAAAGAAAAATAAAGACTGAGAATGTCAGAAAGAGAACTTTTTGATTAAACTTCATAATAAAAATCACCCCTTGGGGGTGATCTCAATTACCTCTTCTTCCATTGAGGAGCGCGTCTGGCCCTCTTTAATCCAAACTTTTTGCGTTCTCTCTTTCGAGGATCTCGAGTCAAAAATCCTGCTCTTCTTAATCTCTTTCTAAATTCTTCATTAAAGAGAACCAAAGCCCTGGATATTCCATGCCTCATGGCTTCCGATTGAGAATTCACTCCTCCGCCGGAGACTTTTACCACTACCCTAAAACGATCCATATACTTCATCTTCTTCAGAGGAGATATGCAAACCTCTCTTAATTCTTCCGTATTAAAGTAATCTGTGTAAAGTTTGTCGTTAACAATCACTTCTTTTTTCCCGCTCACGTAAAGTCGAACCCTTGCAACCGATGTCTTTCTTCTACCAACAGCTTCGAAATATCTGTCCTTCCCTATCTTTTCTATATCAATCTCCTCCGCCTCAAAACCGTCCTCTTCAATAATTTCTTGGTTCAGCTCATCATTTCTCATCTCTTTCGTTGTTTTTTCTTCAACCATGTCAGTATTATTGCTTTATTGTTAGTCTTTTAATAAAGTCTGATCTAAGCCTGTTCTTGGGTAACATTCCCATAACAGCTTTCCGAAGAGTTTCGCCAGGTCTCTTTGATTCAATGCTTGTAATCGTTTCTTCTTTAAGCCCTCCGAGATAACCACTGTGTCTGTAATATCTCTTTTGACTTTCTTTTTTACCCGTCAATTTCATTTTGCTTGCATTTTCAACCACCACAAAATCTCCGTCGTCTCTGTGAACCATAAACCCCGGCTTCTGCTTTCCTCTCAAAAGAGTTGCCACTTCGGTTGCTATCCTGCCTAACGACTTACCTTTTGCGTCAATTGTATGTGTTTGTCTCTCCATAATTTTCTCACTTAACCAACTCTATATAAGCCATTTTTGCTCCATCGCTCTTTCTGGCTCCAGCCTTTATGATTCTTGTATAACCCCCTTGCCTTTCCTTGTATTGTGGAGCAATCTCATCCACCATTTTTTTAACAATATCATCTGAAAAAAGCTTGGATAATTCCCTTCTTGAATGTATCGATTCGGTCTTGGCTTTAGTAATACACTTCTCAACAAAACCCGAAACTTCTTTGGCTCGACTTTCAGTTGTCATTATCTTACCATTTTTAGTCAATTCACGAGCCAAAGATGTCAAAAGCGCTTTTCTTTGACTCTTTTCTCTTGATAATATTCTCCCTTTTACTCTCTTTCTCATAAAAATTACTTTAACTCAATTTCAAACTTTTGAAGAGCCTTCTCTATCTCATCCACTCCCTTATCACCCATCCCTTCTATTTTTAAAAGACTCTCTTTGCTTTTTCTTGCAATTCCAGCAACCGTCTTAACTCCAGCTTTAATTAAAACATTAGCAATTCTTGAACTTATCTCAATATCACCAATGGCGATCTTAGTCAAATCCTTCACATCTTCGGTTTCCTTAACTCCTTCGATCTTGTTATCGGATAACTCTTCTATTTCTCGATTTGCAATCACTAAGAAGTGATTAGCTAAAATGTCCGATGCCTCTTCAAGCGCCTCTTCCGGCTTTATCGTTCCATCTGTTTCAATCTCCAAAAAGAGCCTGTCAAAATCAGTCCTCTTCCCAACTCTCATGTTTTCCACTTTAAAGTTAACACTCTTAATCGGAGTAAAAATTGAATCTATGGAAATCTGCCCGACTTCTAATTTATCTCTTTTATCTTGATCGGCTATAACAAACCCAAACCCCTTCTCAACAGTCAATTCCATCTCCAACTCAGATTTTTTTTCGGTTAAGGTGGCGATATGAAGATCTTTGTTCACCAACTCTAACTGAGTCGGAACTTCAAGATCCGATCCCTTAACATCTTTTTCACCCTTAGCGTTTAAAGTCACTGTTTGAGGTTCATCCGAGAAAGTCTTAAATCTAAGTTTCTTAATATTAAGAATTATTGAAATGATGTCCTCAAGAATTCCGTCTTTGGTCGAAAACTCATGCTGAACTCCTTTGATCTTTACGCTAGTTACCGCTGATCCTTCCAAGGATGAGAGTAATACTCGTCTAAGGCTGTTACCTATTGTCACTCCATAGCCCGGATAAAGACCTTCTATTTCAAAAGTGGCTCTATTTTCTTCTTCTTGAATTATTTTGGGCTTAGAGGGTAATGAGATCATTTTTTTCTATTAAATTAAATTATTTAGAATAAAATTCGAAAACAACGGATGTCTCAACCGGAACTCCGGCCTCTTCCATAGAAGGAAGATTGAGAATTTTTCCTTTCATGTTTTCTTTATCAAGAGATATCCAGCTTGGCGGATTAAAACCTTTAAGAAGAGCTTTTACCTCTTTCATCTTCTTTTTCTCTTTTGACTCCGGCTTAACTTCTATCTCATCTCCAATGGACATCTTATAAGAAGGGATGTCCACTTTCTTTCCATTGACCGTAAAATGACCATGATTTACAAGTTGTCTGGCCTCCGATCTGGATGGTGCAAAGCCCATTCTGAAAACAAAGTTATCCAATCGACTTTCCAATCTCTTTATTAATTGATCTCCCGTATCCAATTCACCCTCTCCCTTTTTTCTTGAAAGAATACTCTTTACTTCAGTACTCAATTGCTTTTCACTTAAATTATACCAATTCTTAATCTTCTGTTTCTCCATTAAACCTCTGCCATAGTCAGATATCTTTCTTCCTCTTCTCTTACTTCTTAATCCGGGAGGATAGTTTCTTTTCACTATCTCACATTTTTGACCAAAACAACGCTCTCCCTTCAAAAAAAGCTTCGTACCTAATCTTCTGCAAATTTTACACCTTGGACCTATAATCATAATTTTATTTATACTCTTCTGGCTTTCTTGGGACGACAACCATTATGCGGTATGGGAGTTGTGTCTTTTATTGAAGTTATATCAAATCCTTTAGAGGCTAAAGCTCTAATCGCAGAATCTCTTCCTCCACCAACTCCTTTGACAAAAATATCTATTCTTTCAATACCTAATTTTTGAGCTTTTTGGGCTAAAACTTCAACAACCTTAGAAGCGGCAAAAGGAGTTGCTTTCTTACTTCCACGAAATCCTATGTTACCGGCTGTAGCCCAGCTCAAAACGTTACCTTGAGAATCAGTGAGTGAGATAACGGTGTTATTGTAAGAACATGATATATAAACTCTTCCATCTCCCAAACCCCTTGATCTTGTCTTGGAGGTCTTCTTAATCTCTTTATTAAGTTTCTCTTTTTCAGCCTCCAACTCCGCTTCGGTTTTTTCAATAATTCTTTTTTTCCCCATAATCAATCATTATTTGGCCGTTGGAGCCGGTCTTCTTCCGGATCCTACGGTCTTTCTTACATTTCCTCTCACCGTTCTGCTGTTGGTCTTAGTTCTTTGCCCTCGAGCAGGTAAACCTTTTGAATGACGCATTCCTCTCCAACTGCCGATCTCTTTAAGTCTTTTAATATTCAGCATCACTTTTCTTCTCAAGTCTCCCTCAACCGTATGATTCTTCTCAATCGACTCTTTCAATCTTTGCACCTCTTCTGTAGTTAATTCAGATGTTATCTTGTTTGGATCAATTCCAACCTCGTCAAGAATCTGTCTGCTTAAACTAAGTCCAACGCCCAATATATGGGTTAAAGATCTCTCAATTTTTTTATTCTCGGGTATATTAACCCCGGCAATTCTTGGCATAATTATCCTTGTCTCTGTTTATGTTTCTTATTGGCCGAACAAATCACATAAACTCGGCCTTTCCGCCGAACAATTTTACAATCTTTGCAAATTTTCTTTACGGATGATCTTACCTTCATCTTGTTTATAATCAAAAAAGTATTTAGGAGGGTTATCTCTTCCTGTAAACAATCCTCCCTCTCCTGTCATCGGGAGAAGCCATTTCAACAGTAACATTATCACCAGGGAAGACTCTTATTCTGTGTATTCTCATTTTACCCGCCAGATGAGCCATAATCTCTTCTCCTTCGTCTAATCTAACCTTGAAATGAGCGTTGGGAAGCGCTTCAATAATTGTTCCCGTCCTCTGTAAGACTTCTTTTTTATTATTCATTTAACAACTGAAAGATACCAAAAAGTAGAGTTTAAGTCAACCCCTGTCTTTTTATCATTATTTATCAATCACCGTCTCTATCTCTATCTTGTCCACAACCGGCATCTTTTTGAGCCAAGACGATCTTGTTTTTATCTCCACTGATTTAATTCTATCATAACTGCTTAATAATTGATATGCCTCCCCTATCTTCATCTTGGATATCTCTCTTTTCATTAATTCCTTTCTGATCAGAGGATAGGCTATTGCCGAAGACTCAATCTCAAGAGTAATTGATCCTTCGTCTATCTTCCTTATATCTTCTTCGTAAGAGAATATTAAGCTGTCTTCCCATATCTCTATCTTTGAGAAGATTGGATCAAGATCATGATCGTCAACGCTATCAAGAAGCGCCTTCTTTAAAAAGTCTTTAAGATCGGATTCTTTGAAAGAAAAACTTTTAACTTCGATCTCTATCGTGTAATCAAATGAATCAAATCTCTCCCCTACCGTAGGTCTCACAAATTCAGTAACCAAATCTATTTTCATTAATTTTTCATCAAATAGATAACCAGGTGCTAAACCGGCAAGATCTTCTTTTGCACTCTCAATAGCAGACGAAAATAGTAATTCTTTTGCCACCTCAACATCACTCTCAAGAATGATTGGCGATTCACCGATAAAACCTCCGGTTATCGGCTTTGGATTTTCGGCATAAATATCCATGTACATTGCGGTTCCTTGCAATCCCGGAATTGAGAATTTAGACGTTTTATCAATATTATAATCTTCTCCCGACTCAACCGCTCGAACCATTACATCCGCTTGACCCGGAATTGATCCTGTCTTACCTGGGACGGTTACACTTTCGGTCGATCTGAAGAGTTTTCCGTCCGCCGATACAAATCTGGTTTCATTAATTAATGTTTGAGGAAGTTCCGAGTAATTATTATAGACTCTTAAAACCCCTTCGGCGCGTCTCTCATCTTTATCTCTGCCCGATACACTGAAAGTTTTTGATTCTTCAATTTTTGTTGTAAAAATCTTTCCCGGAATCACTGATGGTTCAATACTCGTGTGATATTGATCTGTTCTAACCTCAATCACCCCAGAATATTGAGTCAAATCGGTTTCGGGCCATATATCAATATTAACTTTTAAAAAAACCCAATTCAAAGCCAACACTATGAGAAAAAGAAAGGTTATCAGCGCTATAAATTTGACAGGATTTCTCTTTCTTACTGTGTCGGATCGCCTCACCCGCTCCTTGTCTTGTAAAGGCTTTACTTCTTTGTTGTGATTTGGGGGAAATATATCGTATATCTTTCTTGTCATATTATTATTGAATTATCGCTTTTATTCTTCTTATTCCTGCCCCGCTAGACTCCTCTTTAATTATCTTAAAACCACCTATTTCAGAGGTTCTTGAAACATGGGGACCATGACAAACTTCATTGGAGAAAGATCCGATCTGATAAACATTCACCCTGTCCGGATATTTCTCCCCAAAGGTCGCCAAGGCGCCCGATGAGATTGCTTTATCAAGATTCATCTCTTTTTTATTGATCTCAATATCATCTTTTATTATAGAATTCACCATCTCCTCCACCCTGTTTATCTCGTCTTCCGTCAGCTTATTGGGATGAGAAAAATCAAATCGCAATCGCTCAGAAGTAATATTGCTTCCTCTCTGAACTACGTGATCTCCGAGAGTCTTTCTAAGAGCCGCTAATAATAAATGTGTCGCCGTGTGAAGTCTTTTCGTTTTTTCGCTCGAATCCGCCAAACCTCCTTTAAAAACTCCGGCCGAAGCGGTTTGAGAAAGCTTCTTATGATTATTCAATTCTTCGTTAAATCCTTTCTCGTCTACGATCTGACTTGATTCTTCTGCTATCTCTTTTATCATCTCTATCGGGAAACCGTAAGTTTGATAAAGGTTAAAAGCCTCCTTGCCCGATATCATCTCTTTCTTTATCTTCTTAAACTCTCGTAACCCTTTATTCAAAGTTTTATCAAATCTTTGTTCCTCTTTCTCTATTTCTTTGAATATGTTTTCTGAATTTTTGTTAAGTTCTGGATATATTCCTCCGTATATGGAGATTACTTCTTGAGCCAATCTGTTCATCCAATCATCAGACGAGATCCCGATGCCTTTTCCGTACCTTATTGCTCTCCTTATCATTCTTCTGACAAAATAACCCTGTTGCTTGTTACTCGGAACAACTCCCCTCTCATCTCCAATTATGAAAACTGTTGCCTTGATATGATCGGCGATAATTTCAAAAGCTTTTATATTGTCCTGATATTTTAATCCCGATATCTCTTCAATGGTACTTACAATCGGTCTGAAAAGATCAGTTTCAAACACTGTTGAATATCCATTTTTAACCATGGCTAATCTTTCCAATCCCCCCCCAAAGTCAACATTTTTATTCTTTAGTTCAATCCAACCGTTTTCAGTTTTGCGGTACTGCATAAAAACCGAATTTCCGATTTCCAAAAATCGCCCGCAGTCACAGTTAGGATGACAAAATCTCCCAAACTTAGGATCGTGTTCTTTCCCCGTATCATAAAACGTCTCTGAATCGGGTCCACCCAATTCGCCAACGGCATCACCTCTTTGCCACCAATTCTTATCCTTGTAGGCAAATATTCTTTCTTTGGTAAAATCCAACTCTACACCCGGACCAAGGTCGCCATCACCTTTAGTTTCAGCCCCTTCTTGAGCGGCTATTCCGTATTGATTAAAAACTTTCTTAATGATCTCCACTGATTCTATATCCTTTTCTATGCTTTCGTCACCGGCATAAACAGTCTGATATATTCTTTCAGGATCAAGTTTTAATTCATTGATCATAAAGTCAAACCACCAGCTAAGTTGCTCTTCTTTAAAGTAGTCGCCAAAAGACCAATTACCCAACATCTCAAAAAAAGTAGTGTGTCTGTTATCTCCGATCTCTTCAATATCATCTGTTCTAAATGATTTCTGGCAATTCACCAATCTCTTCCCTTTTGGATGATCTTCTCCTAAGAAATATGGGACCAAAGGAAACATTCCGGAGTTGACAAAAAGAAGAGTCGGATCATCCTCCGGTATCAACGAAGCCGAGGGTATGACCGCATGACTTCGCTCTTTGTAATAATTGATAAATTTTTCTCTTATCTCTTGCGAATTCATTTTAATTCCAAAGTAAAAACTAAAGTCTTTGACTCATGATACTGATTTTTGTCAGTCGGGTCAAATAGAAGCAATCTTAGCAAATTCATCGGGATTAAGAGACGCTCCTCCGATTAAAAGTCCTGAAAATGATGCTTTTTCAAGGTATCTTTCCGCATTTTCAATCTTAACGCTCCCTCCGTATAAGATCCTGTCTATATTAAATCTTTTATGAATGAATTCTTTGATATCTTCTGCCGTATCGGGATCAAGAGACCTTCCCGAACCGATAGCCCAAACCGGCTCATAGGCCACAACAACTTCTCTCTCTATTCCGTTGAGCTCTATCAAAAGTTGTTTTTCCACAGCTCTTTTTGCATCTTCCTGATCTTTCTCTCCTACACAAAGAATAACCGAGAGGCCCGCTTCTTGAGCCGCATTTATTTTTTGATTTATTATAAAAGAAGTCTCTTTAATATAATTTCTTCTTTCGGAATGACCTATAATAACATAATCAACTCCCAAATTCTTAAGCATCACGGGGGAAATCTCTCCCGTCAATGATAATTCGTTTTTAAAAGAGCAATCTTGAGCTCCGATCTTTATTCTTCTTGTGATCTTCTTTAATTCGCTTATAAAAAGAAATGGTGGACAGACCACCACTTCAGACGAATCATTCAGTAGTTCTTCAATATCTTTGATCATTTTTTCCGCCTCTTCAAGACGGAGTGGGTTCATCTTCCAATTTCCCACAATTAATCGTTTCATATCTTCTGTTCTCTTAAATAAGCGGCCGCTTTTTCCGGTTCAATTGTTGAGATCTCTATACCTACCGCCAACTCAAAACCAGCCCAAATTGAAGTCTTAGGAAGGATGGTCCAATGCCAATGATAGTAAGAATGGTTATTACCATTAATTGGCGCAGAGTGAAGATAAAAATTATAAGCGGGATCTCCTAACCCTTTATAAAGCTTCGCCAGAACCACTTTAAAAGCGTCTGCCAGATTTTCTTTCTCTTTTTCGGTAATTCTTTCAAAATACGAGAGATGTTTCTTGGGAGATATTATTACTTGAAATGCCGTCTTGGATGCAAAAGGACAAAGAGCGATAAAGTCGTCGTTTTCATAAACTATTCTCTCCTTCTCTTTAATTTCCCATTCGTTCATTTTACAATATATACAATTACCGGTAGTTTTGAATTTTTTTGCTTTTTCTAAGGCGTTTTCCAAATCAACGTCTATTAGAGGAGTTGTTATAAGCTGGGAATGTGGGTGATATATTGATGCTCCTGCTTCAGACCCGTGATTATGAAAGATTGAAACATAGCCGACTATGTCTTCTTTGATCAGATCAATATATCTTTGACTATAGACGTCAAATAATTCTTTTATATGCCACTTAGGAAGAAGTGCCAAAGATTTATCGTGATCTTTTGTAATAATGACTTCGTGAAAACCGATGGCGTTCATCGTTTCAAAAAGTCCGTTACACTTTTTTTTGTTTACCTTCTCTGAAGGGATAAAAGCGGGATATTTGTTTGGCAAAACAACCGTAGTCCAGTCTTTTGGGAATTTATCACCCTTGTTGTAATTCACCTCTTTACCATTGCTATAAAAAAGAATCGGCTCTTCTTGGCTCTCTATTTCGCAAAAAGGACATCCTTTCTTGGGAACTCTTTTCTTCTCTTTTTTGTCTTTCTTAAAAGAATCCGGCCTCCTTGATCTTCCTGTAGCGATAACAACCCAATCTCCGGAGCTGCAATCCAATCTTAATTCTGAAGGAAACTTGTTCTCTTTCTTCATCTTACTTGTAAACCCCTTTTAATTGATTAAGCCTAACTTGAAAAAGCTCTTTAAAGACTTGCAAATAACCCTTCAAACTAACTTTGCTATCGGGATCATTAACCCAATTAACGGGAACAATGCCGATCTTATACCCGAGCATTCTTGATAAGAAGAGTATCTCTATATCAAAGCCCCAACGATCTATCTTCTGCTTGGGAAAAACTGATTCCGCCAATTGGTCGGTAAAAGCCTTGAATCCGCATTGAGTGTCCCAAATACCGGGTACCGCTATCAACTGAATCAGAAGGTTTCCTATATTTCCGAGCGATCTCTTGATAAATGATTGAGGTACGGCTTGTTTGGCTCCGGGAGCATCTTTTGAATCTCTTGTTCCTATGACTATGTTAAAGCCTTCATTAAAAAGCGGCCACATCCTCTCTATATGATCTATTGACGTGGAGTTATCAGCATCTGTAAAAAGACGATACTTCCCCTTCGCTTCAAGCATTCCTTGTTTAACAACCCCACCCTTCCCTTTGTTTTCTTCATTGTCTATAAGTTTGAGTCCTTTAATCTCTGTTGTCATGCCACGAACCACCTCCGCAGTCTTGTCCGTTGAGCCGTCATTTACAACTAAAATCTCATAGCTATAATCTTTATCTTTCAGATAAGAACTTATTTCTCTTATCGTTGAGGGAAGTCTTTTTTCTTCGTTGTAAGCCGGAATTATAATTGATAGATACATATTTGAATTATATCATCTTAATTAAAAATAGAAAGCACTACTCCGTCATCACTTCAAAGCCTGAAGATGTAACAGCTATCGTATGTTCAAAATGCGCTGAAAGAGATCCGTCTTTTGTTTTAAAAGCAAAACCGTCTTCATCTTTTATAATCTCAGACCCCCCGGCAGACACCATCGGCTCGATACAAAAAACCATCCCCTCTTTTATCTCCGGACCTGATCTCCTCTTACCAAAGTTATGAACCTCCGGAGCTTCATGTAACTCTCTTCCTATTCCATGACCACAAAGACCATCAACCACTGAGAACCCTTGAGATTCAACATATCGTTGAATAGTATTTCCGATATCTCCAAAAGTATTACCCGGCCTAACTTTCTTTATCCCTCTCTTTAACGCTTTCCTTGTGATTCTTACAAGGCGAGCCGCCTCTGAATCTGCCTTATCACCGATTATGAGGGTGGTTGCCATATCGCTATGAAATCCTTTATAAAGCATTCCGATATCTATGCTGAAGACATCACCTTCTTCTAAAACCCTCTCCGAAGGAACTCCGTGAACAATCTCATCGTTTATTGACGTACATATTGTTGCAGGAAATCCCCCGTAACCCTTAAAGGAAGGCTTTCCTCCATAACCCAAAATCAACTCCTCGGCGAGTCTATTCAGTTGAGCTGTTGTTACTCCGGACTTTGACTTTTCTTTGAGTTCTTGAAGAGTTTTTGCCAAAAGCTTTGACCCTTCTCTTATGATCTTGAGCTCATCTTGGCTCTTAATCTTTATCATTACCTATAGCTTTCATTACCTGATCAAAAACGCCGGCCGGTGGAACCGCACCGTCAACTTTATTAACCGACACACCCTCTCTTTCAAAAAAATCAATGAGAGGCAAGGTTCTCTCTTCAAACTCCCTAATTCTGACTTTTATGCTTTCAACATCATCAAGTCCTTCTCTTCTTATTAATCTCGATCCGTCTATCGGACAATATTCAAGATTCTTGGTCTCATCGTTGAAGAGAATCGGATGTCTTATCAACTCACAAATTCTTCTATTTGAATTCCTATAGATGGTTTCTTCCGGCGTTATATCAAGAAATATGATTTTAATATTCTCGGTCCCGTAAAGGTCTTTCAAACAAGGAAGAACCTTTTCTCCTTCATATAGTGTTCGAGGAGATCCCGAAAAAACTATTCCTTTGCCTTCTTTGTGAAGTTCTTTTATCTTATCTATAACAAGCTGGGCAACAAACGGAGGGTCACAAAGAAATCCTGTTTGCCAAAGCTTCTTCTGATCTTTTGTATAAAATTTCTCGCCATCAACTTCAATATATTCATCCTCTTGCAAATCTTTGAATTTTCTTTCCAATATTTTACTTGTTTCAAAAGAGTGCAAACCAAAAGTTGTGGCAATCAACTCTGACTGAGTTCCTTTACCCGAACCTGGCGGCCCAAATATAATTACAATCATTTTAAAAAGAATTAATTTCTAAAAGGTTTCGTAATCTCTCATTTGGAGCTGAGCATTGACTTGTTTTAGCGTTTCAAGAACAACACTCACTATAATCAAAACCGAAGCACCACCTATTAAGAAACGAAAACCTTCGATCTGCTCACCGGTTATTACTTGAATAAGGCCTTGAATAACCCACGGTAAAACGGCGATAACAGCAAGGAAAAATCCTCCCAAGAAGAGAGTTCTATTTAAAACATGTGATAAATATTTCACCGTTGGATTGCCCGGTCTAATTCCCGGAATGAAACCTCCCATCTTCTGAAGATTATCTGCAACATTTTTAGGATCAAAAGTCACGGCGGTATAAAAATATGTAAAAAGAAAAACTAATATAAAGACAAAACTACCCAACACCCAAAGATTACTGAAAAGGCCAACAACCATAATTGAAACAGAACCAATTACGCCACCAATTCCTGATAAAAATTGCCCTATCATGGAAGGCAAGAAAGCGATAGCAAAAGCAAAAATTATCGGAATCACTCCGGCCGGATTAAGATTTAAAGGAAGATAAGTTGAGACTCCCCCATACATTTTTTTCCCCCTTACTCTCTTGGCGTAAGAGACGGGAATATTTCTCCTCGCCTCATTAAAATAGACTACCCCGATAAGAGTGATGACCGCCATTAAAAAGAGTAAAAGGTAAGATTGAATTGCTCCCGGATAATCTACTATACTAACAATCATATTTCGAGTATTGTTCGGAAAGTCAGCGATAATTCCCGCGAATATTAAAAGAGAGACTCCGTTACCGATTCCTTTTTGAGTTATCAACTCTCCTATCCACATTAAAAGAACCGTCCCAGCGACTATGGTAAACAATGAAACCATCATTCCCATCGGAGACAACGAATCAATCACTCCTTGATTTTGAAAAAGAGTCATCATTCCAAAGCCCTGAACTAGAGCAAAAGGAATTGTTAAAATCCTTCCATACTGATTTATCTTTTGCCTTCCGGCATCTCCTTCTTCTTTTTGAAGTCTCTCAAGAGCCGGAATAACCATGGTCATCAATTGCAAGACAATTGTAGCCGTAATGTAGGGTCCGAGCCCAAGCATCACTATGGAGAATTTATCCAAAGCTCCACCGGTTAATGCGCTGGCAAATTTAAGAATACCCAATGTTTCAAACAACGTCCCCATCCTATCAGGATTTATTCCAGGCATCGGAATATTGGCCATTAATCTAAAAATCGCGAAAGCTCCGAGAACAAAAAGAATTTTGTCTCTCAACTCTTTTACTTTGAATATTTGAATAATCTTATTAATCATCGTTCTTCATGACTTTGCCACCCGCTTTCTCAATCTTATTGACAGCTAACTTTGATAAGAGACAACCTTCAACTGTCAACGGTTTATCAATTGACCCATTTGCCAATATCTTTACCAAAGGAAATTTTCCTTTTTTTGACCTTAATACTTTTTTATCCACAAGAGTTTTGGGTGACACCGTGTCATTTGATTTAAAGTTCTTCTGAAGATCGGATATCTTAACAATCTCCGCTTTCTCTGAAATCGGATTGAATCTGTATCCTCTAAGCTTGTGATACTTTTTAATTATCTCTCTGATGACCGGAGCTTTTTTATGTCCAGCTCTTGAAAGCTGTCCTTTTACACCTCTACCAGAGTAAGCTCCTCTCTTACCTCCGCGCCCCACTCTTTTCTCACTCTTTAATCTATTTTTTGGTCTTACTTGATGAATCTGCATCTTTTTCTTGTGTCTTTACTTTAGGAGCCCTTATCTTTTTTAATGCTAAAATTGTCGCTTTTGCATTGTTTAATTTATTAGTACTTCGGGATATATTCTTGGCCGATATGTTCTTTATTCCGGCAAGCTCACATATAAGCTTGGCGGTCCCCCCCGCAACCAATCCCCTTCCTTTACCTTGCGGTCTCAAAAGAACTTGAGCCGCCTCAAAACGGGCTTCGGATTGATGAGGGATCGTGTCATCGACAATCTGAACATCTATCATATTCTTTTTACCAAGTTTTGTCGCCTTCTCTATTGCTTGACTCACATCAGTGGCTTTGGCTGAAGCAACACCGACTCTGCCTTTCTTATCACCAACTACCACCACAGCTCTAAATCTCAGTCGTCTCCCTCCGGCTGTCATTCTCTCCACCCTGCCAAGATCAAGCAGTTTTGACTCTATCTCTTCATTTTTAGTAACTTCTTTTGCAATCATAATTAAAAATTAAAACTTTAAGCCTCCTTTTCTCGCCCCTTCCGCTAAAGCTTTTACTCTTCCATGATAAGCATATTGACCTCGATCAAAGACAACTTCCTCAATCTGCTTCTCTTTAGCCTTTTTGGCTATAAGAAGACCTGTTTGATAAGCATTGAAAAAATTTTTACTCATCTCTTTCGAAGGTTTTGATTTTTCTATCTTTGAGCTGTCAGCGGCAACTATCGTTTTTCCTTCGTTGGGATCTATAATTTGTGCATAGATCTGATTAATAGATCTAAAAACTGAGAGTCTGTGCCTTCTCTTGTTGGCAGACAGTTTTGCTCTTACTTTTTTCTTTCTTTTTATCGCCGTTTTTTTCATACCTTCTATTTTCCAGCTGCTTTTTTACCAACCTTTCGTTTAATTATCTCACCTTCGTATCTTATACCTTTTCCTTTATAAGGCTCTGGGGGACGCACTCTTCTGATCTCCGCTGCCGTGTGATTCACCTTTTGCTTGTCTATTCCCGAGACAGATATTACATTTTTATCAACCGACAAAGTGATTCCGTCTTCCGGTGCCACCCTAACCGGATGGGAGAAACCGATCTGAAACACTAAATCATTACCCTCGGAAACGGCTCTGTAACCAACGCCTTCCAATTGAAGCCTTTTAGTATATCCTTCGGTTACCCCTATTATCATGTTATTAACTAAAGTTCTCGTCAGGCCCCAAAAAGAATTGTTTCTCTTGTTCTCTTTTACTGGCTGGAAAAATATTTGATTATCTTTAATCTCAAGAACTATCTCTGATCTTAATTCTTCTTTGAGCTCTCCTTTGGGCCCTTTGACCGTAACCTCATTTCCATCGATCTTGACATCGACTCCCGAAGGTATTGTTATTGGTTTTCTTCCTATTCTTGACATCTTAAAAAATCTCTATTAAAACTTCTCCTCCGAGTTTTGCTCTTCTTGCTTCATAGTTGGTCATCAATCCTTTTGAAGTCGATATTATCGACATTCCCGCCCCGTCTCTTACCTTCTTTATCTTGTCAAATGAAGCATAGATTCTCTGTCCGGGAGTTGAAACCCTATTAACGCTCATTATAAAGGGGCTTCCATCTTCTTGATATTTCAATTCAATTTCCAAAATCTTACCGACCTTCTTCCCTTTCTTCTCAACCTTCCCAATCCACCCTTTTGCCTCCAACACTTTAGCTATCTCATACTTTAAACTGGAAAAAGGCATCCTGATCGTCTTTTTGGAGACGACTTGAGCTGTCTTTATTCTGTTTATCATGTCTGCGATTGGATCTGTATTCATCTTTTACCAACTTGATTTTTTAACTCCGGGAATAAGACCTTTATTTGCCTTCTCTCTAAAACATATTCTACAAAGATTAAAATCTCTCATATAACCTCTACTTCTCCCACACTTAAAACATCTGTTGTTTGTTCTTGTAGAGAATTTTGGAGTATTTTTCGATTTTGCTATCTTTGATTTCTTTGCCATAAAACTTATTCTGGTTTAATTGGAAATCCCAATAATCTCATCAATTCCACTCCTTCCTCTTTAGTCGAGGCGGTCGTTCTGATTGTTATCTGAAATCCAAATATGTTTCTTATCTTATCAACTGATACTTCAGGAAATATTATCTGTTCTTTGATGCCGATGGACATATTCCCCTCATCATCAAATGATTTATTATTCAAACCTCTGAAATCTCTTGATCTAGGCAATGCTACATGGATCAATCTGTTAAGAAAATCATACATTCTTTTACCTCTCAACGTAACTTTTGCTCCTATTACATTGCCTTCTCTTAATTTGAACCCAGCAATTGACTTCTTGGCCTGTCTCATCGAAGGCTTTTGTCCGGTGATAGCTGCCAAATCATCAGTAATTCCAGAGATAAATTTTCTAAGCTCTTCTCCACTCTTGGCGATCGCATCTCTGCCAAACCCGATGTTAATCACAACTTTATCTATTTTTGGAGCTTGGTTTCTGTTTTTATACCCGAATCTTTCCATCATCGCCGAAACCACCTCTTGATTATATTTTTCTTTAATCCCGGTCATCGTTATAATTCTACCTTACACTTTTTACAAATCCTCACTTTCTTATCATCTTTAAAAAGATAACCGACTCTGACGGCCTTTTGACATTTGGGACAGAAAATCATTGCGTTGGAAACGTCAATCGGGGCCGGAAACTCCACTATCTGACCCTTTTCACCTCCTTTCCTTGCCTTAACACTCTTCTTTCTAAGATTCACGTTTTCTATTACAATCCTCTTACTAAAAGGAAGGGCTTGAAGAATTTTTCCTTTCTTACCCTTGTCTTTTCCGGCTATTACCATTACTATGTCTCCTTTTTTTATCTTCATGATACTCAAAGATACTAACAGAATTTTACTTCTTATACAAGCTCTCTCGATATGCCAATTATCTTATCAAACCCTTTCTCTCTCAATTCTCTTGGAATGGGCCCAAAAACTCTTCCACCTTTTGGGCTCTTGGTTTGACCATCCAAAATCACAGCCGCATTTTCATCAAATCTGATATATGATCCATCAGATCTTCTGTAAGCTTTCTTTTGTCTAACCACAACAGCTCTGACCACATCGTGCTTTTTTACGGGCTTTCTCGGCTCAGCCTCTTTTACAGCAGCAACCACAACATCGCCTATTTGAGCATACCTCCTCTTGCTTCCGCCTAAAACTTTAAAACACTGGATCATTTTTGCTCCGGAATTATCAGCTACCTTTAACATTGTTTGTGGTTGAATCATAAAATATTATTCTTCTTTTTCATTAGAATCTATTACTCTCCATCTTTTATCCCTGCTCAAAGGCCTAGTCTCTTCAATCGTAACCGAATCACCTTCCTTATTCTTATTACTCTCGTCATGAGCTTTATATCGAGTGGATATTTTATATCTTTTTTTATACTTTGGGTGTTCTTTAAATCGATCAACATTAACTACAACGGTCTTATCCATCTTATCAGACACTACGGTACCTTTTAATCTTCGTCTTGGCATATTATTCTTCTTTTTCTTTTAAAATAGTTAATATTTTTGCGATTTCCCTCTTTATCTTATTCAAAGCTTTTACATCTTTAATCTTATGAGAGGCGATGTCAAATCTGATCCTTCTTGCTTCTTCTCTCTTGTTTATTAAAAGATTCTCAAGGTCTAATTTTGATTTTGTTCTTATTTCCGAGATCTTCATATATCTATCTCATTACAAATTTTGTTTTAATCGGAAGTTTGTCGGCGGCTTTTCTTAGCGCTTCTCTTGCATCCTCCTCTTTTATTCCTTCAATCTCAAAAAGAATCCTTCCCGGTTTGATTGGAACAACATAATGATCCACCGAACCTTTACCTCCGCCCATTGGGACTTCGTTTCCCTTGTGAGTTACCGGCTTATCAGGAAAAACCCTTATCCAAAGTTTTCCTCCTTTTCTTAAGTATCTGATAATCGCTCTGCGAGAGGCTTCAATTTGGCGTGATGTAACCCAACGCGTCCCCATACTCTTTAATCCATAAGTTCCAAAATTCAACTCGTTTCCCCTTCGAGCAACGCCGCGACTCCTTCCTCTGAAGGATTTTCGGTGCTTAACTTTTCTTGGCATCATTAATGACATATCTTAGTCAAACTTATCTCCTTTATAAATCCAAACTTTTATTCCGATCGTTCCGTAAGAACAAACAGCTATATTTTGGTGGTAATCTATATCGGCCCTTATCGTTTGTCTCGGGAGCCGCCCTTTTTGAACCCATTCGCGTCTTGCAATCTCAACTCCGTCAAGTCTCCCTGAAAGTTCGACTCGAGCTCCGATTATCTCTTTATTACTCATTATCTTATCTATCGCCTGCTTTAAAACTCTCTTATGACGAACTCTTCTTTTAAGTTGTTCTGCAATCCAATCCGACGAAAGAACCGCCGATGTCCATGGGTTTCTTACCTCTTTTATCTCAATATTCAATTCTCCGGGCACTATCTTCTTAGAAAATCTCCTCTCAATCTTTTTAATCAGATCTTTTTTAAGTCTCTCGATTCCCTCTCCGCCTCTGCCGATTATCAATCCGGGTCTAGAACTAAAAACCAATATGTTTATCTTTCGAGTGAATCTTTCTATCTCTATCTTCTCAACTCCCATCTTATCCAGCTTCTTGTTTAAAAAATTTCTTATCTCAAAATCCTCCTCCAGAAGTTTCGGAAGATCCTTTTGGTAGAACCCGCGAGAAACCCAATCCTCCGTGGTTCTTATTCTGTAACTTTTTGGATGTACTTTATGAGACATGATTATATTGATTTCCTTCTAAATATCTTTTTGTTGGAAGTGTCTTGTGTGGTCATCTTAACACTCTCTTTCTTTTCTCTTCTTGGCTTTACTTTCATCTTGAGATCTTTAACCTCTTCCACTTTTTCCACTAAGACCGCTTCTGGCTTTTTAATCTCTTTCTTATTGGCAGATTTCTTTGATTCCTTTATCTCTTTCAAAACAATTGTAACGTGACTCGTCTTTTTCTGTATCGGTGAAGCCGATCCTCTTGCTCTTGGCATCCATCTTTTCAATTTAGGACCTTCGTCAACTCTTATTTCTGAAACATAGAGATTTGATTCTTCTAAATTATAGTCGTTTTTGGCCGTGGCAACTGCTGAATTTAGGAGTTTAAGTAAAGGATCTGTTGCCCTCTTTGGAGTAAATGTAAGAAATCCCTTCGTTTTAGGGACAGTCTCACCTCTCATCTGATCCGCAACGAGTCGAACTTTCCTTGGGGCAATTCTTAAATATCTCAATTTTACTTTAACCTCCATAATTATTTCTTGGATTTTTCTATTTCTCTCTGCATCTTTCCTCCATGCCTTATAAACTTTGTGGTGGGAGAAAATTCTCCGAGTTTATGACCAACCATATCTTCGGTAACTTGAACCACGATATGTTCCTTACCATTGTGAACTCCGAAACTGTAGCCGATCATTTCCGGTGTTATGGTGGCGCTACGCGCCCATGTCTTAATGGCAGCTCCTCCGGGCTTCGAATTCTTCACCTTTTTCATCAACTTCTCGTCGATATATGGTCCTTTTTTAATACTTCTGGACATATTTATTATCTTCTCTTCTTCCTTCTTCTTTTAATAATTAAATGATTCGTATTTTTTCTTCTTCTTGTTTTCCCTCCGATAGCGATCTTACCCCAAGGAGTTTTAGGCGCCGGCATTCCGATAGGAGCCCTCCCTTCTCCGCCACCATGGGGGTGATCCACCGGATTCATTGCAGAACCTCTCACCGATGGCCTGCGTCCCAATCTTCTGCTGACTCCCGCTTTCTTAATCTTCTTATATCTGTGTTCCGGATTAGAGATCATCCCGATTGAAGCAAAGCAATCTCCGTGTATCTTTCTTATCTCTTTTGAAGGCATCTCTATCGTTGTATATTTGCCTTCGTGAGCCATGATTTTGGCTCCCGATCCGGCTGATCTTACAAATTGACCTCCCTTATTCGGAATAAATTCAATATTATGAACTATCGTACCAACAGGAACATTTTTAATCTTCATTCTGTTTCCGATCTTTAACTCGGATTTTTCAGAGACAACCAGCTCATCCTCTTCTTTCAATCCGTGAGGTGCGATGATATATGACTGATCTCCGTTCTGATACTCCACTAAAGCGATGTTAGCGGTTCTGTAGGGGTCATACTCAAAACGAATGACTCTGAAGGGATCATCCAGTCTTCTCTGTTTAAAATCAACGAGACGATAGAGCCTTTTCACCCCTCCCCCCCTATGTCTTACGGTTATTCTCCCCGAACTTCCTCTTCCTGCTCTCTGCTTAAGCTTAATTACAAGTCTTTTCGGGGGTCTTTCTTTTGTAAGTGTTTGTTTACTCATCTCTTTGCGTCAACCCCGTCATTTAAACATAAAAAGGGGCCTTGGTCAAGTTAAGTTACTTGGTCATTAAATCTATTCTTTCTCCTTTTTTCAACTGGACCACCGCTTTTTTAAGCCCTTTTCTCCACCCGGTGTACCTTCCAAGCCTCTTCTTTTTTTTGGGAAGCTTAATGATGTTTACGCTTAAAGGGTTAACTCCGTAGAGTTCTTTTATCGCCTTTTTAACCTCAATCTTATTGGCATTTTCCGTAACTTCAAAAACATATCTGTTCTCTTTCTCCAAATCAGTCGTCTTCTCACTTATATGAGGTTTGACAATCGTCTTCCATGCAAGACGTTCTGTAATTGAAGGCGTGGAACCTTTCTCTTCTCTCTCCCTATCTGTTTTTTTCTTACCAAAAATAGCCATCTTTTTTATGCCTTACTTAAATTATCTTTTAAAAATGTCTCTTTTATCTTGGCTACGGAGTCCGGAGTCATGATCAACTTTTTAAAAGAAAGAATATTCAAGGCAGTTAAGTCTTTAGCTTGAATCGACTCGGTTTTGGGAATATTTCTAAAGCTTAAAACTATATTCTTATCCGGCTCGGATAAAACAACTAATCCACTCTTGTCTGATAATGGAAGTTTTTCTAATATTGACTGAGCAATCCTTGCCTGAGGTTTTTTAATGCCAAAATTATCAATAAGAATCAACTCATCATCATTAACTTTTGAAGAGAGCGCCATAAAGAGAGCCTTTCTCTTCATCTTTTGAGGTATGGTTTTTTTATAATTTTTTTCAGATTTAGGTCCAAAAGTAACACCTCCGCCAACCCAGATCGGAGATCGTCTTGATCCGTGTCTTGCTCTCCCAGTTCCTTTTTGTCTCCATGGTTTTTTACCACCGCCACTGACATCTCCCCTGTCTTTTGTGTGAGCGCTTGATTGTCTTTTGTTGGCCATCTGCGAGACAATTACTTGATGGAGCAAATCTGAGTTAATCTCTACATTAAAGATCTCATCGGGAAGATCTGTCTTACCAACCTTTTCTCCTTTTTGATTGTAAAGATTTATCTTCATGTCTTCTATCCACGAATCTCAAGGAGAGTTCCTCTGGCACCGGGAATAGCTCCTTTTATCGCCATAATGTTTTTATCGGCATCAATCTTGATGATCTTAAGACCTTTTACCGTTACTCTATCCGCTCCCATTCTTCCCGGCATCTTTCTTCCCTTAATGACTCTTTGCGGAAAGGCGCTGCCCACCGACCCTATTTTTCTCTTGTTATGCTTAATTCCATGCGAAGCCAATGCTCCCCCAAAACCCCATCTCTTAACTCCTCCTTGAAATCCTTTTCCTTTTGAAATCCCCGAAACGGTCACCTTGTCACCTTCTTCAAAGAGAGACACATCCAACAACTCTTTTTCCGGATAATCTTTCTCATCAAGAATAGTAAATTCTTTAATGTGCTTAAAATTTGATCCTCTGGCAGACTTCTTTTCTTTTCTGCTTTTATCTATTGGGTCAAGTCCGAGCCGAACTGACTGATATCCGTCAGTCTCTTTCGTCTTCTTCTGAATTACTTTACACGGACCAGCCTCAACCAAAGTCACCGGAACAACATCTCCGTCTTTGTTGAATATATGAGACATTCCAATCTTTTTTCCTAAAATAAATTTCATAACAACATTAAACCTGACGTGCAAGGGTCGGGATTGGCGCCCGACCCCGCCGTAATCAATTCAGTATTAACCCTACATCTTAATTTCGATATCAACCCCAGCAGGAAGCGTTAAATTCATTAATGCGTCAATTACCTTAGGGTTTGGGTTTATTATGTCAACAAGTCTTTTATGAGTTCTTATCTCAAACTGCTCTCTTGCATCTTTATGAACAAAAGAAGACCTGTTAACTGTATACTTTCTAATATCTGTGGGAAGTGGAACCGGTCCAACAACCTCGCTACCGTAACGCAACACAGTTTCAACTATCTGCCTCGCACTATTGTCAATCACTTTGTGATCATAGGCTTTGAGTCTAATATGAATCCGTGTCTTCGTATCCTCTTTTACTGTCTTTCTGGCAGCCATCTTTATTGGCAAAATACTAATTAATTATCTTGGTTACCACTCCAGCTCCAACAGTTCTTCCTCCTTCTCTCACGGCAAATCTTTGCTGTTCTTCCATTGCAATCGGAGCAATCAACTTAACTTTTACATTAGCTGTGTCTCCAGGCATCACCATTTCTTTGCCTTCGGCCAAATTAACTTCAGCGGTAACATCAGTTGTTCTAAAGAAGAATTGAGGTTTGTATCCAGAGAAGAAAGGTGTGTGTCTTCCTCCCTCTTCTTTAGTAAGAGCATATATCTCCGCTTCAAATTCAGTGTGAGGCGTTATGGACCCGGGCTTTGCGATAACTTGCCCTCTTTCTATGTCTTCCTTCTTCAATCCTCTCAAAAGCAATCCGACGTTATCTCCAGCTTGACCTTGATCAAGAATCTTATTAAACATCTCAACACTAACAACAGTCGTTTTGCTAGTTGGTCGAAGTCCGACTATCTCAACCTCTTCGTTAGCATTTACAACTCCTCTCTCTATTCTACCCGTTGCGACTGTTCCTCTACCTGCGATAGAGAAGACATCTTCAACTGCCATAAGGGCCGGCTTGTCAATATCTCTTTGTGGCTCCGGAATATACTCATCAAGAGCTTTAACCAACTCCATGATTGGCTTTGTCGCCTCATCGTCTTTAGATGTCGCTTCAACTGCTTTGAGAGCCGATCCTCTTATTACGGGAATCTCATCTCCGGGATATTCATATTTCTTCAATAACTCTCTTACCTCATCCTCAACAAGATCAATCATTTCAGGATCATCCACCATATCAACCTTGTTAATAAAGACCACTAATGAAGGAAGGCCAACTTGCTTGGCAAGAAGGATGTGTTCTCTGGTTTGAGGCATCGGGCCGTCTACAGCTGAAACAACAAGAATTCCTCCATCCATCTGAGCAGCACCGGTAATCATATTCTTAACATAGTCTGCGTGTCCGGGACAATCAATATGAGCGTAATGTCTATTCTCACTCTCATACTCAAGATGAGAAATTGAGATGGTTAATCCTCTGGCCTTTTCTTCGGGGGCAGCATCTATCTGTTCAACACTCTTATCAGATGATATCAGACCGTAAAGAGAAAGTGTTTTAAGGATGGCTGCTGTAAGGGTTGTCTTCCCATGATCAACGTGACCGATAGTTCCAACGTTAACGTGAGGCTTTCCTCTTTCAAATTTTGTTTTCTCTGCCATGATTTTATTTTTACTTTTTAAAAATTATTTATCTTATTTTTTATCTCGAAGTCTTTATCATTCTATTCATTTTTTAAAAAAAGTCAATTATCTCTTTTTCCCCTCAATAACGTCCTGCGCTATATTGGCCGGCAACTCGCTATAATGGTCAAACTCCATGATGGAGTTCCCTCTACCTTCAGTAAGAGATCTAAGTGAGGTAACGTAACCAAACATTTCGGAAAGAGGAACTTTGGCATTGATAACCTTCATTCCCATCATATCTTCGGTCTCTTCGATCTTACCTCTCCTTGAAGAGATATCCCCTATGATGTCTCCCAAGAATTCTGCCGGAACTGTTATTTCAACCTTCATCACTGGCTCAAGAAGAACCGGTCTCGCTTTTTTGCAAGCTTCTTGGAAAGCCATTGCACCAGCAATCTTGAAAGCAATCTCAGAAGAGTCAACTTCGTGAAAAGACCCATCATAGAGAGTAACCTTCAAGTCTGATATCGGATAACCGGCCACCACACCCTTGCCGCAACTTTCTTTGATTCCTTTCTCAACCGCCGGGATGTACTCTCTTGGAATAACTCCCCCCTTAATCTCATCGACGAACTCGAAACCTTCTCCCTCTTCTTTGGGCTCAACTCTGACGCAAACATGACCATATTGTCCCCGTCCCCCGCTCTGCTTAACATATTTACCTTCGGCTTCAGCAGAGTTTCTAATCGTTTCTCTGTATGCAACTTGGGGTCTTCCGACTTGGGCGTCAACTTTAAACTCTCTCTTCATTCTGTCCACCAATATTTCGAGATGCAACTCTCCCATTCCAGCGATAACCGTCTCTCCCGTTTCTTGATCAGTTTTTATCTTAAAAGTTGGGTCTTCATCAGCTAATTTCTTTAAAGCTATTCCCATCTTCTCTTGATCCACTTTCGTTTTAGGCTCTATTCTGATGGATATTACTGGTTCAGGAAAAGTTATCTCTTCCAAAATTATCGGGTTGTTATTATCACACAGAGTATGACCGGTTGATGTATTTTTAAGTCCTATCGTAGCTGCGATATCTCCCGCAAAAACCTCTTTCACATCTTCTCTTTCCGAAGAATGCATTCTGATTATCCTGCTAATTCGCTCATTCTCTCCAGTGGTTGAATTAAGAACATAGGAACCGGTAGTTAGACTTCCCGAATAAACCCTGAAGTATGTCAGAGTTCCGACAAAAGGGTCTGTGGCAATCTTAAAAGACAAAGCTGCAAAAGGTTCGTTGTCATCAGGTTTTCTGACAATCGTGTCTCCGCTCTTTGGATCAGTTCCCTCTACCGGAGGAATATCTATCGGTGAAGGAAGATAATCACAAACTGCGTCAAGCATTAATTGAACTCCTTTCTTTTTAAGCGCAGTTCCGCAAAGAACAGGTATAATCTTACAAGCGACAGTCGCTCTTCTGATTACCGCGACGATCTCTTCTCTTGTTATATCTTCTTTCTCCAGGTATTTTTCAAAGAGAAATTCGTCTTCAGTGGCAATCTTCTCAAGCATCTTTTCTCTCCATTCATTTGCAGTCTCGGTCATATCCGAAGGAATCTCGGAAACAACCATTTCCTGTCCAAAATCACCTTTAAATTCAATGAGTTTCATATCGATAAGGTCAATAACTCCTCTAAAATCACTTTCTGTCCCAACGGGAATCTGAAGAGCTACCGCATTCGGAGTCAATTTCTTCCATATCGTATCAATGGCAAAATCAAACGACGCCCCCATTCTGTCAAGCTTATTGATAAAACATATTCTGGGAGTCATGAATTTATCCGCTTGACGCCAAACGGTTTCGGTTTGCGGTTGCACACCGGCGACCCCGTCAAATACAACGACAGCGCCATCTAAAACTCTCAATGATCTCTGAACTTCCGCGGTGAAATCAATATGACCCGGGGTATCTATTATATTTATACGATGCTCATAATTTTTGTCTCCGGACCTGTAAGTCGGTATCCAAAAACATGTGGTCGCTGCAGATGTAATTGTTATTCCCCTCTCTTTTTCTTGCTCCATCCAGTCCATAATCGCAGCTCCTTCATGAACTTCTCCCATCTTATGCGATATTCCGGTATAGAATAAGACACATTCAGAGACTGTCGTTTTCCCTGCATCTATATGAGCAATGATTCCGATATTTCTATATTTTTCTATCTTGTATTCTCTTGACATAATGAAAGCCGCTTTTAAAAAGCGTTAAATAATCTATAAATTACCAAGCAAAGTGGGCAAAAGCCTTATTAGCTTCGGCCATTCTATGAACGTCCTCTTTCTTCTTAATCGCCGTTCCTGTATTAGAGGCGGCATTCAAAAGTTCTTCGGCAAGCTTCTCTTTCATGGGTCTTCCTTTCCTGGACTTGGCTGAATTGATAATCCATCTACTTGCCAAACTAAATCTCCTATCCTTTCCAACAGGAATTGGAACTTGATAAGTAGCCCCTCCAACTCTTTTTGACCTTACTTCCATAGAAGGAGAAACATTATCAATTGCAGATTCGAAAATCGAAAGCGGATCTTTTTTCTTCTCTGCGACAATATCAAGAGCATCATAAACAACTCTTCTTGCCACAGATTTCTTCCCCCTCTCCATAAGATAATTAATGAACTTAGAGAGAGCAACGCTGTTATATCTCACATCCGGAGCTATCTCTCTATCAATAATTTTTGTCCTTCTTCCCATCTTTTAATTTAAGTTATTTCTTCTTGGTCCCATATTTACTTCTGCTTCTCTTTCTATTCTCCACTCCTCCCGCATCCAAGACTCCTCTGACAACGTGATACCTTACTCCAGCAAGATCTTTGACTTTTCCTCCTCTGATAACCGCAACTGAATGTTCTTGAAGATTATGACCTATACCGGGGATGTAAGCGGTAACTTCCATTCCATTACTTAATCTCATTCTTGCAACCTTTCTTAATGCAGAGTTCGGTTTCTTGGGAGTGACGGTAAACACCTTAATACAGACACCTCTTTTAAAAGGAGAGGGGTATTTCTTACTCTTGTTCTTTATGGTATTGAATCCAAAGGAGAGAGCTGGTGTCTTACTGCTCTTTTGAACTTTCTTTCTTCCTTTTCTTACCAATTGGTTTACCGTAGGCATCTGATTTTAGAAATTTAAAAATAATTAAGGTTAAAGGCAATCTTAATTGCTTATCAAAAGCATAATACAAAAAGAGGACAAAAAGTCAATACTCAAAAACTATACTCCTATTATTATTTTAAAGATTATAAGAACAGCTTGAATAATATACGGGAAGAATTTCAAAAATAAAAAGAGAAGCAGGAAAACTCCGATGAATCCGATTTTAGCAAATAATCGAGCCGTCTTCTCTTCAATTGAAGGAAATATCGTAAAAAGGATATGAGATCCATCAAGCGGAGGAATTGGCATTAAATTAAATACCGCCAAAAGAGTGTTTATAAAAACTATGACCAAGCACAGATAAAAAACTTGCCCCCAAAAGCCCGCCGTTATTGCAGTCTCGGTGGAGTAAAGAAAATTACCAACTATTGCCCCCTTCATCTCCGAAGCCAAAGGAATCAGACGAGATCCTATTCCGAATAACGCAGCTATCAAAAGATTGGAAAGCGGTCCGGCCAAAGAAACTTTAAGCCGTCCATATTTTTGATCATTGAAATTGTAAGGATTTATCGGCACCGGCTTAGCCCACCCAACAATAAAAGGGGCTCGCATTGCTATCAACAGGAAGGGAACAAAGAAAGATCCGACGGGATCAAGATGCTTGAGAGGATTAAGTGTTAATCTTTCTGCATATTTGGCAGTAGGATCTCCTATTGAATTAGCCATACCTCCATGAGCCACCTCATGAATGACGATTGAGAATATAAGGATTGCTATAATAAAAACTGTTTCCATCTTTTGTTTTTAATAATATCACATTCTTTTGCTCTTGTAAAAATAAGATATTGGTGTATATTACGAATACAGATTAATAATATTTAAGTCTAAATTATGTCCAGAGAATGCGTTGTCTGTAAAAAGAAGACCGTCATTTCCAACCAAAGAAAGAAATTGATGTCCAAATACAATCCGACTCCCAAAAAGAGAAAATACCCGAATATTCAATCGATTTTTGTACCTGAAGACGCTCCGGCTCTATTTAAAGAGTTTGCCGGTAAAAGAATTAAAGCTTGTACAAAGTGCATCAAGGCCCTCTCGAAATAACGGTGGACAGGCCGTAGTGTTAACGGCAGCACGAGTCCATGGGGTGGATTTAGTCCGAGTTCAAATCTCGGCGGCCTGAATGAAAAACGAAGAATCTTTCTTCGTTTTTTTAATAAAATAAAAGGACCCCGACAACTCTAGGGAAAGATCTTTAAAAATCCACTGGTGGGTGCCGAAGTCTCAACCCACGGGCTGAGAATCATATCCGACTCCCTTGGGAAGTTTATTACAGATTTTCCAAAGAATCAGGGTCCTGAAATGATTTTATCTTTTAGAAAGATAAAGTCAATAGATCATTAAAGGTTAAGGGCTTCAGTCATTTGAGAGATTAAAGAGACTACCACCGGAGGAGCCATGAGACTGTAGAATTGATCGCCTTCTTCATCTGTCAATATCCATGGAATCTCTTTTACCTCCACTTTTTGAGAAGATTCATTCCACTCAAAACAATACTCGGGAGTGATCTCATAATCATCTACATACTCTTTGGCTAAATTAACCGGAACTGCATTTCTCAAAAGTATCTTTGGAATACCGTATAGTGAGAAAGCTTGCTTTATCAGCTTATCATCCGTTGCAAGTCGTTCTTTTATTGGTTCTATACCAAGCTCATCTCCCTCTTTTGAAATCATCTTAACTTCGCTGCATTCGGGATTATCACAGATGAGATCAAACTCTTTCTTCTCTGGGTCATAATTGATTTTTGAGCTTGGTAAGAGTTTAAGATTTCTTGACGTCTTGCAGTCAGGACAAACTCTTCTCCACTTGATTCTTTCATTGATTACACTGTTAGGAATATCTATTAAGATGAAAAGGTCTGGATCCTCTCTGTAGCCGACAAGATCTCTAAAGAAGAGAGAATATGATATCTGATCCATATCTCTCGGGAATCCGTCAATAAAGATAACTTTCTTCTCCCTCTTTGCAATTTCTCTTTTAACTAAAGTAAGAATTAGATCAGTGGGAAGTAATGTTTTGGTGCTCCTCTGTTTAAGCATCTCTATTATCTCATCTATACTTAACCAACCTCTGCAATTCTTTTTAAGAAATTCAATGAGCTCTTCTTCTTTGACCGAATCGGCTAATTCGGCGTCGACGTCTCTTATCATGTCTCCGATTGAGAAATGCTCCACTTTGTCATTGCCAATAATTTCCGCAAACATCTTGGCATAAGTCCCCTTCCCCGAGCTCTTCTTTCCCATCAGATAAGCGATAAATGTGTTACCTTTATCTATATGGTCTTTTATTTTCGCTATTTCAGGTCCCGCTTTCAATTCGAAATATTCTCTTCTTTCTTCCGGATCGGAGAGATTGAATTTTCTATCAGCTCCATCCTTTCTTGTTTTAAAAATTGGAAACTCCATTTTCTATTTTTTATCATTTTTGATTATAAACTCCACTGCCTCTTCAGCAGTATCCACTAAAGTAAAAAGACTCAAGTCTTCTTTACTTATCGCTCGACGTTTTTGGTAAAGTTCGGTCTCAAACCAACTAAAGAGCGGTTGCCAATAATCTTTACCCACAACAACTATTGTAACTGGATGAGATAATTTCTTCGTCTGCAACAACATTACCATCTCAAAGAATTCATCAAGAGTCCCATAACCTCCCGGAAAAAAAACATAGACCGAAGACGCAAGAGACATCATCACTTTTCTAGTAAAAAAATAATGAAAGCCAACCGCTTTTTTAACATACTTGTTTGTCCTTTGTCCATCAGGGAGTTCAATGTTTATTCCAACTGACTCTCCTTTTGCTTCAACAGCTCCTCTGTTTGCCGCCTCCATAATACCGGGACCTCCACCGCTTATTATCGTATAACCTTTCTCTGAAAGCAGTCTGCTCAGTTTTTGAGCCTTTTCATATTCGAGATTATTTTCCGACAATCGAGTAGCTCCGAAAAAAGTAGCCGATCTTTTATCAAGTTCCGATATGAGCTCAAAACCTTCTATGAACTCGGCCATTATTTTGAAGATCTTCCAGGGAAATGATTTTCTGAAATCATCTTTTGTAAGAGGAATATTCGGATTTAACGCTTCCTTTTTTTCTCCTTTTTTCATTTCATTGATTAAAAGTCAAACCGTCTGATACAATTTTTATACTCCCTTCAGTGTCAGTCCTTAGGATTTCTATACCATAATCTGACAAGATTTCCAAGGTCTCTTTATGGGGATGACCGTAACTATTACCCTTCCCCGATGAGATTATGGCGATTGTGGGAGACACTGCTTCCAGAAACTCCCTTGAAGTTGATGTTTTACTTCCGTGATGAGCGACTTTTAAGACATCTGATTTCAAATTCATAACGCGACAAACATTTGATGGTTTCAATTCTTGAGTGCAACTGTCAACCATCTCCACAAGCTCTTTTTCGTTCATCGCATAAGTATCTCCCGTAAAAAGAAACTTCCCTTGGTTTGAAACCAAACGAGCTATTATTGACGTCTCATTCAAATCACTCGCTTCTTCAATCCGATTTAAAGGATAGAGAATGTCGATATAAAAACTCTTGCCTTTAATTCTTTGACCACCTTGTGCAATCGTTGTTTCTATTTGAGAAATTGAATCTATCCATTTCTGATTTAAGAGATCGTCTTCCGAAACACCGTTCCAAATAACCCAATTTACATCATAAGAATCTATCACTTCAATCAATCCTTCCAAATGATCGCTATGAGCGTGAGATAGAATGATCAGATCAATTCTTCTCTCCCAGAAAGGAATCTCTTTGGCTATTCTCTCTTTTATTATGGACCCCGGACCTCCGTCGACTAAAATCTTATGTCCCTCGGGAGTCTTTATCAATGCTGCATCTCCTTGACCCACGTCAAAGAAGACAACCTCCATTCCATTACAAGAAGACATCTCATAAACAACACCCCAAGCGATAAGATTTACTAAAAAAAGAGTCGATAAAATTAAAAGAGACTTTCTGTTCATAAAAAATAAAACCCCGTATGAAAGATGAGGGGCTTTATTTAAAAATCACCTCTACCGACGATTTTGACTTCTCTATTCTTCATCGTCATCGCCTAACGATGAATCCAATAACTTACTTGCTTTTTCTCTCGTCGCCTCTATTTCCGAGGAAAGAATTTTAATCTTCCCCATTGAGACGTCAATGTCTTCGCTTATCGATCTTATAACTTCCTTAGTTTCTTCGGAATCATTTTCAACCTCTTTCTTTAAATCTTCAATATCTTTCATCAACCGACCCACCTTTTCTTCAATATCTTTGATCCCATATTCTTTTTTATCTTCTTCTTTGTTTTCCATCTTGCTTTTTATTAATTTTCAGGGTCAAAAGTTTTAAATATTTCTTCAAGAACATCCGATATCTCTTTATTACCGTGATCCATACTGATACGTTTTGAAATGAATTCTTTGAAATCCTTCAATGTAAGCTCTTTCTCACCGTCTGCAAATTTCTCAATATCGGGGATAATGTCTTCTTCAATTGTTAAATGAGTCTTCTCTTCTTCACTTCTCTCTTCTATGTGTTTGTTCCATTTCTTCACTAAATCATTGATAGGAAACGGTTTTTCTTTCTCGCTTGTCTCTCCAGTTTCTTTCTTTTCTTTAGGATCCGCGCCACTCTCTTCTTTATCCGTTTTTGAAGGCTCCCCGTCTCTAATCGATTGAAAATATTTTTTCTCTTTTTGATAAACAGATACTCTCTTTTCAGCGTCTCTAATCTTGTCTCTTATATCTCTTTGTTTGCTTTTAATGGATTCTTCGTCTTCTTTGATCTTGTCGGCTATCTCTTCTTGCGAGCTTCTTATCTTACTAAGAATACTTCTTCTTTTTAAAAAATTAACTCCGGCTAACTTCAGACTCTTTTCAAGATCTCTTTGCTCTTTTCTGAAAGATTTCAAAATTTCTCTCTGCCTGTCGTGTTTGACCTTCATATCAGAAGCTATCACCTTCAGCTCTTCTTCTCTCGCCTTTGATTGCGCTATCTCTTCTTCTATCGGTTTTAGTTTTTCGTTATAAACATCCAACATTATATCTATCGCTTCATTTCGATTACCTAACGCTTCTTCCAATTTTTCTTTTTCTTTTTCAAGTTTCTCCTGGCTCTTTTCTTTTCTTTCATTCAATCCATCCAATTCTTTTTCAAGATTTACTTTTCCTTCTTCAAGAGAATCTCTCAAGCTTTCGTCATCGTTATCACTTAAGATAGACTCTATTTTCTCTATAGATTTTTCTAATGATTCAATGCTCTTGGCTATTGAATCAACTCTGATCTCTTCTTTGGAAACATTATTCTCTATCTTATTAACTTTTTTTTCTCTGTGACCAATCTTCCATTGCAAAGTAAGCTCCCCCACCTCAGTTTTGTAAAAAGAGCTGTATTCTTCAACATGATTTTTCTTATCCTTTTCAGCTTCCAGATCGGCATCTTCCGAACCGGTCTGTTCCGGGGATCCGAAGCCTCCTCCTTCAACTGGATTTTTGTCTTCAGTTTCCATAATAATAGATTTTAATTTGTTTAAACTGCCTTATTTTAATATATATTGCAAGAATATCAATATAGCCCGAGTCGAGATCGCTCCATTATCTCTTGTTCGACCAATGTCTTTGATCTTCCATACTTTAGTTTGGAGATCTCTCTCCCCAGTGAAGCGATCTCCGGATTGCCCGATTTTGGGACGGGAGCCGCAATCTTAAACGGTGATGTTACTTTGCTGTTTATCAACATCTTAATCAAGTATTGAAAATTATCCAAGTTACCAAGATCAAATTTTGAGAATTCCGGTCTAAATTGGCTTTCTAATATCTCCGCATCGGACGTCCCTACCCTGTAAGACGCGATGGTTCCGACGTTTCCTATAACCGCATCTTTTATTTCATCTTTAAGTTGTGGCATAAACTGATGAGCAAGAATCAAACAGAGACGGTACTTCCTGGCCTCTGAAAGTATGGTGGCGATACTGCTGGTAGTGAAGTTTTGAAATTCATCAATATAGAGATAAAAATCTTGTCTCTCATTTTCAGGAATCCTGGCTCTTCTTAATGCGACAATCTGCATCTTTGATACAAGAATTAAACCTAATAATGAGCTGTTTAATTCCCCAGTTAATCCTTTTGAAAGATTAGCTAAGAATATCTTCTTATTGTTCATCACCTCATCGAGGTTAAATCCTGATTCGCTTTGGCCGATAATGTTTCTCATCATCTCATTCTCAATAAAACGCCCTATCTTAGAAGTGACATACCCTAACATGTCCGATCTTGTCTGCCCCGTGGTTTGTCTCCATTGTCTAAGCCAGAAATTTCTAACCAAAGGATCGGAAACTTTTTCGAGTTTCTTTTCCATAAACTGTCCGTCAGTAAACATTCTTGGAATCTCAACTAATGTTCCCGGATTCTCTTTGTCGGCCATTAGTGCCAACATCGCGTTTCTCATATACTGCTCGAAGTTCGGACCAATGAATTCGGGAGGGAAAAGACTTGAAAAGATCATTATCATCTCAGCTATCGCCAAGTCCTTCTGCTCCGGTTCGCTCCATTCAAGCATATTGAGTCCGCAAGGTCTTTCGATATCTGACGGTTCAAATAGGACTAGATCATTCAACCTTTCCTTGGGAATACTCTCCAATGTGTGTTCAACCAAGTCCCCGTGAGGATCAATCACTCCGACTCCCCTTCCTTTTTCAATGTCTTGCCGAATCATCTCTCTTAAAAGAGTCGACTTTCCGGTACCAGTCTGCCCAATGATATAGAAATGTCTTCTTCTGTCTTCGGGAGAAGCGATGTAAATGGGTCTCTTGCTTCCTCGATAAACCGCTTCTCCTATGAAAATTTCTCCCGAATGAGGCAATTCGGATGGCGGAGGGGCTTCTTTGCTTTTTACCCATTTGATATAGGGACTCTCCATGTGTGAAAGCGGTAAGTGATAGATGCTGGCCAATTCTTCACTGTTGAGAATAAACGATATACCATCTTTAAAATCTCTAAATGCAAAATTATATATAAATTGTCTTAACCTACGCCCCTTCAACTGTTGAGTTTTAAAACCATTCATTCCTGACGAGAATTGAGCGAAACTACTCTCTATCCCATGAAGAATCTCTCGTGCTCTGTTCTTATTCTCACCAACCCCGATCATTCGTACATTAACGCTGAAAACTGGCTTTTTTATCTTTGATCTAACACCGTCAACCACAACATCATCAACTCTAATATCATTCTTTGCCGTAACATCGCCTTTTTTCGCTTCTGCACCGGCTAAAATCTTGGATAAAGTTCCTCTGTGAGCCAAATGGACCGCTTGCTCTAATGTTTTTCCTTCATTCAAGATATGAGAAAGAACTTCTTCTCCTCTTTTTCTTATATCAAACAAGACCGGCCTTATTATGACTTGTATCGCAGCTCCCTCTGTCGAGCTAATGTTGCTGATAGAGTTTGTAATCGACTCCAAGGGATCACTGCCCAAGTCTTTATAACTGTTTATCGGAGCATAAAATGTATTTTTTAACCTAAGATAAGATGCAAAAACCTCACCATTAGGTTCAAATATAGTATAGTCTTCCGGTTTTTTTTCCAAGATTGCTCCAGGGTAAACTCCTTGAACAAATTTATCCAAAGCCCCTTCAAGATCGGTTGGTACCGCAATATAGAAAGAGATATCGGATCCGCCAAGCTCCGATGCTATCTCAAAAGCAATTCTTGGACGTCCTTGAAAAAAAGACTTCAGCGGAGTTGTTTCGTGATCTATCCGTAGAAAGTTAGAAAAGAGCTGCTCTATTTTAGAGATCATTTTTTTAAAATCAGCTGCATCTCCGTCTTCAGAGGATTCATAACGAGGGAGTCTTACCAAGAAAAGGGACATTTCTAAGCTATGCTTTAAATGTCCCAATTTTCTCTTTCTTGAAATTAAAATAATTGCGAGAAAGAGGATTGTTATGATCAATGCAGCTACTGTATAGTGGAAAAGATTCATTTTTTCAAAATCCTCTTATAGTTCCCGTCTTTTGCTAATACATCGTGAAAAAGATCAAGAAGAAAAGGGTCACCGCTCTTTTTGGCAACATTCACGGCATAAACCAACCCTTTCTTTTCACTAACTTCAAGAAGCTCTTTAACCTTAGCTTTGGCTTGCTCTTTTCTTTCACTGTAAGGATCAATTACGTCTTCTTTTGGTAACTCAGCAATAATAGGTCTGTCCACTTCCGTTTCTATCTTTGTCTCCACCCTTTTATCATCTCTCTTCTCTTCCGGAATTATCGATTCTCGCTCATGATACCACTCATTGAGTGTTTCTTGACCTAATTCTCCTATCTCAATTCTTTCTTCTTTTTCCATCTTTTAGAGAAAGGAAAATCATCTCTTCCCTTAAACCAACCGGGAAGAGATGGTTATCCTTTTATTTAGAAGGCAGTATCTTAAACATCTTGGTTCCGCATACGGGACAAGTCCCGGTGAGGGCTCTTCTTTTAACTCCCCCCTTTCCCTTCATTTCTACTTCTTCTTCATTTTGAACTTCTCTTTTAGCTTTACACTTAACACAATAGGCTTCTGCCATCTTACTTAGACCAACAACCTCTCGGTCATTGATGATTTATTTTTAATCAATCGACCTTTTCTTACGCTAACTAAATTATACATTAATTGTGATAAATTGAAAGCGAAAAATCAATCTTTTTAAAAATTAGAAAGTAACCGCCTCCGCCTCTTTTAGCGCTTGATCGACTGTCTTATTAATATCTATCTTCCTCTCTTCATCCATAATTTCCGCAATATCAGCTTTTGTTTTTGGATGTTGAGGAATAAATCTTAAACAACAGTCATCATGAGGAAGTATCGATATGTCATAGCTTCCGATCATCTTCGCTTTCTTTATTATATCTTCTTTGTCTTCGGATATAAGAGGTCTTAGAATCAAAAACTCACAACCCTCTTCTATCACCCTTATATTTTCTATCGTTTGGGAAGCAACTTGTCCCAAGCTCTCCCCCGTTACAACAGCAAAACATCTTTCTTTTTGGGCGATTTTCGATGAAATTTTTAACATTAATCTGCGATAAAGAATCATCCTGTTTTCAGGTAAATTATTGATAAGAATCTCTCTTTGTGCAGAGGCGAAAGGAACAAGATAGAGCTTAATTTTCGGTTGATATCGAGATAACAATCTTGCAATCTCTATCACCTTGTTTATCGACTCTTTTGATGTTTCCGGATAAGCGTGGAAGTGGACTAAAGTTAATCGCACTCCTTTTCTCATCATGAGAAAACTTGCCACCGGAGAATCTATTCCACCGGAGAGTAAAGATATCGCTCTGCCCCCCGAACCAGCGGGAAGACCTCCCTGTCCTTTGTACTTCTCAGTTGAGATAAAAGAGTCTTTTCCAACTATCTCAATGAAACAGATCATATCAGGATTATCCATTTGAACTTTGATATTCGGAATCTTTTTTAAAACAGCCTCGCCCACTTGAGCGTTAACTTCTTGAGAATTTATGGAAAAACTCTTCTCCGATCTCTTAGTCTCTATCTTAAATGTCTTGAATCTTTCCTTCTTAAGGAGATTGATTGTCGTATCAGATATTGAATTGATCTCTTGGTCGCTTCTTGTACAGAATAAGAAGCTGGATATGCCAAAAACCGACAAAAGATCATCCTTTAATTTCTCTTTGCTTTTATAAGCATCATCGGTTAATTTAACAAGAATTCTGCCTGATATTCTACTTACAGATAAAAATAGTTCGGTGGGAATCTTCTTTTTAATGTCATCTATTAAACATTTTTCAAAAAAAGATCTGTTCCCTCTCTTTAGTCCAATTTCGGAGTAATGACAAATAATGTAGTTCATTCCAATTCAAGATTGTAATCTTCAAACTTTTTAATATCATTTGTCCCAAAGACTTTAACGTAAGCTTTCCAAACTCCCTTGCATCTGCCCTTGAATTCACAATCTTGACAAATTGGAATATAAGTTTTCGATTCATCTTCATTTAAGCCGATTGTATCACCTATATCAGGGCGTTCCATTTTTGGATCAATTATACAGTTCTCTTTTATTTCACCTCCCTGAAGAAAAAATAGATTATTAAGTTCTTTTGGAAAAAGACACCAGTTGTAATCAAAAACACCTATGTAACCAAATTGTGAAAATGTTCTGTAACCTCTTGCAATCTCTTTTGCAAGATCTGCCTTTTTGGCGACCAGTTTTTGATAAGCCTTTGCAGCTCTACCAACGGGTTTTAAGTCGAGCAGAGACCATTTATCAATCCCTAATTTGAGAGTCAAATCGGCTACCTCCTTTAATCTATTATAATTGATTGTCATCGGAACTGTGGCTGCCGATAATTCAACACCACCTATTGAAAGAAAGTTCTCCAGCGCAGTTATTGTTTCATTAAAAGATCCCGGAATTCTGGTAACCGAATCGTGAATCTTGGCTGTGTCCCCGTGAAAACTTGTGGTTAATCCGGTTAAACCGGCATCAACAAATTCATCAACAACTCTTCTGTCTTTAAAATATCTGGCGTTGCTACTCATCTCAATTCTGTAATAGCCCAAATCTTTTGAGACAGAGATAAATTCCAGCAGATGTTTATTGCAAGTCGGCTCACCCCCCGTAAAGTGAATTGTTTTATACCCTTCCATTTTCTTTTCGGTTATCTCCTTTAAGAGATCTTCTCTGTTCTTTGTTTTAGATAGTCTATTGGGAGCGGAAACGATACACATCAAGCAATCATTTGTGCAATCACCAGTTATTGATAATATTATATTCTGCTTTTCAGGATTGATCATAAATCAATTGAACTTCGTTATTAAGCTTCTTTAATTCATTTAAGCCTACGCCGGTTTTTTTCGCAAACTTTTTATAATCTATATTAATAAGATCTTTAGCAAAAACTATATTATTTTTCAAAAGTTTTGTTTTGGCTTTATCACTGAGTGAAAAGAGAATTGTTATAGGATAAAGGCTCTTCTTTTCTATCAGTTCTTCAAGGTTATTGTTTTGAGGATAATGCCAAGCTATAACATCCACTTTACGACAACTGGCAAACTTTAATGCTTCCGAAGTGCAACGAGTATTAGTAACCAAAATTGCTTGATGGAATTTTTGAGGATTTCTGTCTTTCATCCAAGCCTCTTTTACGTCAAGAAATCTGGCATAAGTGTAAAGAGCAACTTTCAAATCGGATCTTAATCCGGAAGAGCTGTGATGTTTACATTCAACCATATAACGTTTGTTCCCTTTTGTCGCAATGATATCAACCTCTTGATTGACACAATGACCTTGAACAATCTCCCCCACGCTAACCTCGTAACCGTATTCTTTAAGAATTCTGGCAAAGTATTTTTCAAAAGGATATCCCGACGGACCAAGATTCATCAAGGCTCGCTTCAAATTATACTTTATCGCCACTATCGGATCATCTTTTTTAAGAAGATCTATTACAACATCCAAGATTGTCTCGGATCTTATTCCGGATTTTGATAAACCCTTTACTCTTTTGGCTATCTCTTTCGCCTTGAGATGACTCAACCCCACCCTCTCAAGTGAGAAGATTATCTTCTCTTCTTTAAACTTCTCTTTCTCACCGGAAGCTTTAATTATATTCATAGATTTATGATACCTTTTTTGAATCACTTAACAAATAATCCCTCCTCCAATCAATTGATCTCCTTGATAAATAACAGCTGATTGACCGCTGGCAGTCGCTTTCTGAGATTTATTGAAAATAACTTTTGTAGCTCCGTCTTTGAAAGAAATTAAAGCCGGTGTCGCACTATGTCGATATCTGATCTGAATCTCACACTTGAATGGAAACTTTGGATAAGAAAGCCAATTCAGATCTTTAAGATGAACTGATTTCAATTCGGGTGATTTTTTCCCGACCATTAAAAGATTTTTTGAATAATCTTTTCCCGTGACAAAATAAGGTCCACCAGAAAGACCAATTCCTTTTCTTTGTCCGATTGTATAAAACCAAAGACCTGAGTGATTCCCAACCTCTTTCTTACCATCAATAATCTTCCCCGGTTTCTCTCCAATCTCTTTTAAAAGAAATTTATTTAAAGAGTCTTTTGCAAAGCAAACTTCCATAGACTCTTCCATATCCGAGACGGACATTTTCAGGTTAGTGACTATCTTTCTGACATCTTCTTTCCTATAATCTCCCAACGGAAATATCAATCTCTTTATCTGATCATGAGATAATCTCCATAAAAAATAACTTTGATCTTTTCCTTTATCAACTCCTCTGTAAATATTACCATCTCTGATAATCGCATAATGTCCGGTAGCTACATAATCAAATCCGAGCGAAACGGCTCTCTCCAAGAAAAGGCCTGTCTTAATCTTTTGATTGCAATTAACGCACGGATTCGGAGTGTTGCCGTTGACATATTCATTTAAGAAATCATCAATAATCTCTCTTTTAAACTCTTCTCTTAGATCGACCGAATAAAAATCTATTGAGAGTTTTTTTGCAATTCGTTTGGCTTCTTTTTCTGCGTTGAAATTATCATCACCAAGTCTCATAAAAGCACCTGCAACAAAAAATCCTTCTCTTTTGAGAAGAGTAGCTGTCACTGAACTGTCCACTCCTCCCGACATTGCAACAAGAATTTTATCGTCTCTCTTCAGTCGATCCATTTTGAGTATCTCTTTTCGAGAATTTCTTTTTCTTTAATTATCTTATCATGTCTTCTCTGAAGCTCATTCGGAATCTCCTTCTTATTCTTATTAAGATAATCATAGATACTTTCAGCCAATGCGTCGGCAGCCAATATTGAGCAATGGAGCTTAATCTTTGGAAGTCCTCCTAATGATTTAGCAATACTGTTTTTGTCTATTTCCATTGCTTCTTTAATCGTCATCCCTTTAGCTAAATCCGTTACCATACTGCTGGTTGATATCGCTGCCACGCATCCGAATGTTTCATATTTGATATCTTCAATAACATCTTCCCCATCGGACCTTTTCTTCACTTTGATATAGAGGTGCATAACATCTCCACAAATAACATTTCCGACTTTGCCAACACCATCTGGATTCTCGATTGAACCCATGTTATGGGGATTACGAAAATGACTCATCACTTTTTCATTATATAAACTCATCTTTTTATCTTCTCCCAAAAGGAGATATTTCTCTTAATTTTTCAACTGCGTCGGGAAGATTTTTAAGAAAATAATCAACTTCCTCATTCGTAGTCCATCTTCCAAGTGAAATTCTTAGTGATCCATGGGCCTCTTGAGGTTTCAACCCGATAGCCAAAAGAACATGACTTGGTTGAAGTTTATTTGATGAACAAGCTGAACCGGTGGATGTGGCGATTCCTAACATATCAAGACTTATCACCAATGATTCTCCTTCAATAAAATCAAACCTTAAATTGATGTTATTTGATAACCTGTTGCAAGGATCGCCGTTTAACTTCGTATCTTCGATCTTAAGAGCTTCACCTATTATCTTATCTCTTAAAGTCTTTATTCTTTCATTCTCTTGTTCCATTACAGTCGATGATATTTCACAGGCTTTCGCAAAACCGACAATTAATGGAAGATTAATCGTGGATGATCTCATATCCGATTCTTGTCCACCACCATGTAAAAGAGGATCAATTTTAGTACCCTTTTTAAGAAAAAGGATTCCAATTCCTTTAGGTCCATACATTTTATGAGCACTCGCTGTTAACATATCGACATTCAAGTCAGAGACATCTATCGATTCCTTGCCGAGGATTTGAGTGGAGTCGGTGTGAAAATAAACGCCCTTTTCTTTACAAATCTTACCGATCTCCGATATCGGCTGTATTGTTCCAATCTCATTTGAAGCGTGGATGATAGAGACTAAGACAGTATCCTCTCTTATCGCTTCTCTTACGTTTTCAGGATCAACTCTTCCTAATGAATCAACTTTTAATCTGGTTATCTCGAACCCTCTCTTTTCAAGCCATAAAGCGCTCTCCATTATACACGGATGTTCTATTGACGATATGATGAGATGTTTGCCTTTGTCGAAGTTTGCCGAAGCTATCCCTTTTATGACAAAGTTATTACTCTCGGTGGCCGAGCTGGTAAATATGATCTCGTCTGAGTTTGAACCGATCATGTCAGCTACGGTTTCTCGACTTTTATCTAAAGCGATTCTGGCTTCTTGTCCAAATGAATGAAGTGACATTGTGTTTCCATACTTTTCTTGGAAATAAGGCTCCATAGCCTCTAAAACTCTATCATCCACTTTGGTTGTTGCCGCATTATCCAAATAAACTCTTTTGTCCATAGAATTATGATTTCATTAAATCTTGCAATGTTACGGAATCTATCGTTTTCTCGATTGATTCTTGAAGTTTTTTCCACATATAAAAACTTTCACATCTTCCTTCCCTATAACAAGAACCTTTACTGCCCACACACTCAACTAAAACCATTTTACCTTCCAATGCTCTCAAGATGTCTCCCACTCTTATCTCTTTTGGTAAACGAGCCAAAGAGTATCCTCCTTGAGCCCCCTTTCTTGATTTCATAAGATTAGCCTTCTCAAGGGTTGAACATATTTTCTCTAAATAACTGAAAGAAATCTCCTCTTTCTCCGACATCTCTCTCAAGGAGCAGAATCCTTTACCAGTATTGGCTAAATAAACCATAGCCCTTAGCCCATATTGGGATTTTCTTGATATCTTCATTTTAAATCAGACTAATTAAGTCGGTATTAAAGATAACAAAAATCCGCTATCTCTGTCAAGACTCATTAAGGTTATTGAAAAGAAGAGTTTATTTTGATATTATCTTTAAATTGCCGCGGTGGCGGAACCGGTATACGCGTACGACTCAAAATCGTATAGGAATTTCCTGTGTGGGTTCAAGTCCCACCCGCGGCACATCAAGATATTTTATTTCCCTTTGGGCCCAATGCCGATTTCAATATTTCAGATTTGAAATTGTAAGTTATATCTTTCTTGGAGTTGAATCTTTCCTCGGCTAAATCAATCAAACCAGTCACCAGATCTATTGGTGATAGTCCTGCTTTCTTCCAATTATGATGATAAAGACTTCCTGGGAGAGTATTGACTTCGTTTACAAAGACTTCTCCCGAAAGACCATCTATTAAAAAATCAACTCTGGCAATTCCGGAGCATCCCAAAATTTGATAAGTCTTAACCCCGATATCTTTCACTTTTTGCGACAGAGCTTCATCTATCTTGGCTGGAATCTCTGTCTGATTGCCGCTTTTTTCTTTCTTTCCCTTACCACCTGACAGGTATTTGTCGGTAAAATCAAAGAACTCGGTCTTATTCAACGCTCGCTCTATATTAGCTGTCTTTGGATTCTCATTTCCCATGATCGGAAGTGTCACTTCTATCAAATTCTCTATGCTCTCTTCGACTAAAACTTTATCGTCATAATGAAAAGCCACATCTATAGCGCGTTCTAACTCCGAAACATCTTTTACTTTACTGATGGCGATACTTGATCCCAAATGAACCGGTTTGACAAAAAGCGGCCACTTCAGTTGAGAAGCTTTTTCCATTCCATAATCTCTTTTTTTGTCCCAATCCTCTTTCATAAACCAAATATAAGGAACTGTCTTAATTCCTTCAATCGCTAATATCTGCTTGGTAAGAACCTTATCCATCGCAACTGCGGAAGCAAAAAGATCGCACCCGACAAATGGAATATTAGCCATTCTTAAGAGACCCATCAAGCTTCCATCTTCCCCGAATGTGCCGTGCATCGCCGGAAAGACAAGATCAATCTTTACTGTTCTTCTTTTTACACCGGGCCATATGATTTTTAAGCCCTCGTCAAAAGATATCATAAGTTTCTTACCCAAACGAGTTTCGTAATCGTCTTTTTGAAAAAACTCAATGCCCGTCATCTTATTATTTGAATACCAAGAATCATTCTTGGCTATATAGATCGGATAGAGATCGTATCTCCCAGTTGCAACAAGAGAACTTATTATCGGGTTATAAGCGGTAATTATTGAAACATCATGTTCGGCGCTTCTCCCTCCAAAAATTACTGCAATCTTCTTTTTCATGTTTTTAAATATTATTGATATTGATCTGACCAGTCATTTTGTAATAATACAACATCACCTTTTGCTGTCAAAAGTGGTAAGGATGCAAAAAGCATAAAGACATCGTCAAACCAGATTATCTCTCCCCTACCATTCTCTTCTTTAAATCCTTTCTCTATGAAAGGTGTTACTGAGTTCTTAATCAAAACGATTTTTTCTATATTTGCCACAGCCAATCTCTTCCCTATCTCTCGATGAACTTCTTCAGTTCTTTCGCCCATTTCAACCAATCCGGGGGTGATATAAAATCGCCGCGAGCCGGAAAGAGATGACAGAAAATCTATAGCGGCAACTACACCATCCGGATTCCCGTTATAAGTATCATCTATTATGACGACTCCGCTGCCGTCAATTTTAGGATTTAGTCTGTGAGGAAACGGCTTGGTAGCACTTATTCCCCTCTTTATTTCATCTATAGAAAGCCCTAACCTTAATCCGATATCAAGAGCCGTCATAATCGGTCCTATCAGATGAAGCCCAAGCAGTTCTGATTTCAAAGTAACTTCTCTTTCTTTAATCAGTGTTGAGAATGACAATCCCGAAAGATCGGTAGACGGCGTATTCACTTTATATTCTCCAATCCCGAAACGACTGTAAATGATATTGCCTTGTGAGATGTTTCCAACAACGAGATCATCTTCACCGTTGAGATAAAGATTTACACCTTTTGTAAAATCAGCCAACTCAAAAATCATTGAAGTGGTTGTTTTAAGTGATCCAGATCTTTCAAGATGAGCTTCGTTAACTCCTGTTATAATCCCGATGTCAGGCTTTATTATTTTACAAAGCTTCTTTACGTCTCCCGGATAATATTCCCCGAGTTCAAAAATTAAGATATCTTCTTCGTTAAGTTTTTCGACAAAGCGAGCTATTCCAATTAAAGTATTGTGATTATGAGAAGGCGCTGACACCTTCCTGCCTTCTGAAAGGACGGTTCTTAAAATCTCTCTCATTGTTGTTTTTCCGTAACTTCCCGCTATCGCGATCTTGATTGCATTACTCTTTTTCAAAATCTTTTCCGTTTTCTTTGCAATTAAAAATTCAATTGGCTTCTTAATTGACAATTCGATTATCATCGAAAAAAAAGCGACGGAATAAGCTGTAATATGAGGAATCAGAATTATTGCACAAACAAGAGTGATGATCTTGTAGAGAATAGAAAGATTGAAAATCAAGAGAAAAGAGAGAATTATTAAAGAGAAATAAACGAATAGAGTTGCGATTAAAGTTATCTTTGCTCTCACTGTTAAATCAAGCTTCTTCCTTTGTTCAACTTGAGAAAAGTCATCCATTCTATGATACCAAGCCAGATAATTCTTAACTCCATATTCGCAAGATTGAAGCATATAAACAAGAGATCGCGGATAGTTGAAATTATATCGTGTTAAAAATTTCTTAATCATAGGAATGACTTTATGAGATTTGCAACGGTTTCTGGATGATCTTGGTGAACAAAATGACCAGCTTTGTTTATCACCTCTAATTTTGAATTGGGAATTATTTGAGACATAATCTTTCCTTCAGAAAGAGGAGTCTCCGAATCATCTCTTCCCCATATAAGAAGAGTTGGAACTCTTATCTTTGAACAATCGTCAGCTAAGTTCTCGGAAATTACTTTTACAAAAATATCTTTCATTGATTCCGATCTAAGATAATCACTCTTAATCTTGTCATAAAACCAAGCTCTTATTCTTCCTCTTATCAAAGAAAGTGGCGGTATCTTTAACAAAGGACCGATTATCATTGAAGTTCCTTTCATTGCTTTGTTGCGAAAATTGTCACGCTTTGCAACTCCGGCCGATGCAATCAAAATATTCTTTTTTACTCCAAAAACTCCTCTGCTCTTTATTATAATACGCCCTCCAAAAGAATGACCAATTATCGCTTCGAGTTTAAGGTCGAGCTTTCCAATGAAATCCTCTACAAATTTAACATAAGCATTGAGATCCCAATCCTTTGAAGGAGATTCGCTTTCACCGAATCCAGGAAGATCGAGTCGTACGATTCTGAAACTTTCGGTCAAAAGTCTTGCTACCTTATCAAAAGTATTGAGATTACTTTGCCATCCGTGCAATAGAAGAATTGTTCCACCCGAACCCTCATCTCTGTAATTAATCGCCAATTTTTGAACTATGACTTTCATATAAAAATTTGAATCTCTCTTTTGTATAGAAAACCAATAAAGCCGACAAGACTCCGATCGCTATTCCCCCCATTATGTCCGATGGCCAATGAATCCCTGAAGCCACTCTTGCAATTCCCACTAAGAAAGATGACGTAAAAAAAACGATTCCGGCTCTTTTATTATGGATAAAAATTATCGTAGAGAGAGCAAAAAAGAATGCCGTATGTCCGGATGGAAAAGACGCGGTTGGACTGTGATCGAAAAGAGGTGTTAATCCGGAAAGAAAAGGACGCTCTCGGAAAAAGAATCTTCTAATAGTATCGGTGAATAAAAATCTCGCCAAAAAAGCGCTGATAAAAGCTAAAGCAAGCATCCGATAAGATTTCTTTGACCTATCTCTTATTATAAAAAGAGAAGAAACAATCAAGACGTATGGAAAATACTTTGCAAAAAAGAGAACAATCATATCCACCAATTCTGATTGAAAAACAACTCCACGAATTAGTTCGAAGATTAATTTATCCATAAATTTTCTTAAGCTCAATTATATTCCTCAAAAGACAGGCTGTTGTTATCGGACCAACCCCTCCCGGTACAGGAGAAACTTTTGAAGCTTTTCCGATTACGTTCTCAAGAACAACATCACCTTTAATAAGATTGTCTTCCGAAGCAGATCCGGCATCAATGATTATAGATCCCTTCTTGATCATATCTCTTCTTACCAATCCTGACTTCCCGGCTCCGGATATAACAATATCAGCTTTTTTAGTGAAACTCTTGATATTATAAGTTGAACTATTAAGAGTGGTAACCGTAGCTTTTTGAGATGAGAGCCAATGGGTAACGGGGCGCCCGACCAACCTTCCCGATCCAATCACCGCCACACTTTTACCAACGAGATCTTCCTCTTTAAGAATCTCTGATATAGCCGAAACCGTAGGAGGTATTATGGAAAAATCTCCAGAATAATAACGGCCGATTGCTCTACTTGATAAGAGATCAACATCTTTATCAACTTCGATCGCATCAAAGAGATGGTAAGTGTCAAGCTTGTGAGGTAAAGGAAGTTGAATTATAAGAGCCGAGGATTCTTTCGATATTTTGAAAACATCTTCAATTAAACTTTCTTTTTTAATGCTCAATGGGAAATTAAAGAGTGAAAAATCAATGCCCGCCTCATAACAGGCTTTCTTTTTTTGTAAAATGTAAGAGACTGATATCGGATCGTTACCAACTAAAATAACCGATAATCTTAAGTTAAGCCCGTCCTTCAAAACATCTCTTTTTACTTTTTTGATTATCTTTCGAGCAATCTTTTTCCCATCAATGATTTCTGTCATGGAATGGGAAATATCTTACAGATTTCCTTAACCTCTTTTCTCACACTTTTACAAGTTCTTTCGTCTTTATCTCTTATAACCCTTGCAATCCATAGAGCAATTTTTTTCATCTCCCTTTCTTTCATCTTTCGAGTAGTAACGGCGGGAGTTCCAAGGCGAATTCCCGATGGCTTGAAGGGAGGATTAGGATCAAACGGAATCGTATTCTTGTTAACTGTAATACCCGCTCTGTCTAAGAGATCTTGAGCTTCTTGTCCCGATAGTCCTTCTTTACTCAAGTCGACCACCATAAGATGGTTTTCGGTTCCCCCAGATACAAGGGAAAAACCAGAATCTTTAAGGTAATTGCCAAGAGCAATTGAGTTTTTAACTATCTGTTTTCCATAATCTTTAAACTCTTTAATGGAAGCTTCTTTTAAGGCAACTGCGATGGCCGCTATCTGATGCTCATGAGGTCCGCCTTGAAGTCCCGGGAAGATCGCTTTGTCAATTTTAGACGGAAGATCCTTGTCTTTATCAATTCCTGACGGAGTTATCATTACAATCCCTCCTCTCGGGCCCCTGAGCGTCTTATGCGTGGTTGTAGTAACTATGTGAGCATAAGGAACCGGGCTGGGATGAACTCCGGCGACAACCAATCCTGCAATATGCGCTATGTCTGCGGCAAGAAATGCTCCTACGGAATCGGCCACTTCTCTAAATCTTTTCCAATCAATTATTTTCGGATATGCGGTCGTACCCGCCCAGATAAGACCGGGCTTCTCTTTCTTCGCCACTTTCAACATTTCGTCAAAATCGATATTCCCGCCTCTTTTTTTAACGCCGTAAGAGATTGCTTTATAATATTTCCCGGAGAAATTAACTTTAAAGCCGTGAGTAAGATGCCCGCCAACCATAAGATCCATTCCCATAACCGTATCTCCCGGTTTGAGGGTTGCAAAATGAACTGCATGATTGGCCGGAGATCCCGAATAAGGTTGAACATTAACATACGGAACTTTAAAAAGATCTTTTGCTCTCTCTTGGCAGATAAGCTCGACGCTGTCAATTATTCCACAGCCACCGTAATACCTCTTCCCAGGATAACCTTCGGCATATTTGTCGTTTAAAATAGAACTTAATGCTTCTAATACCGCTGGAGAAGTATGGTTTTCCGAAGGGATCATTTCAAGCCCCTCTTCTCTCCTTTTCCTCTCCCCTTTAATTAAATCTGATATTTCTTTATCAACGCTTTTTAATCTCTTTGTCATATATTTTCTCTCTTGCCATCTTTATCGCTCCAACCACCGGTCTGTTTTTGGAGATAATGAAATTGGCAAAAGACCCTTCTTTTTTAATTTCTCTCTCAAAAAAATAAACGAACGCTTTTGATTTAAACATCCCGCCAGATGCAATTAATGGAAACTCTTTTCTGAATTTCAAAGATTTCTCTATAAAGTTAACCCTCCCAGCCAACTCATTAGCTCCCTCTTCCATTATCAACAATGCTGTCTTATCGCCCGCTTCAGCGGCAAGATCAACCGCAGTTGAGAGTTGAGGAACGGTAGTTGTCGGATCGGCATAGATCCATCTGTTTAATTCGTTTAGATCTTCATATCCGAAAATCTTGGTTATTAATGTCTTCTTATTCAGATCAATATGATTGATTATCGCTTGATAAGCTTTTTGTCCAACCCAAAAGGCTGAACCTTCATCTGCCAAATAACCTCGACCACCCGCTCTAATCTGATTTTCTCCTTTCCAACCTCTTACAACTGATCCAGTTCCGGCTATAACTAAAACACCGTCATTTTCATCAGTCGCCGCTCTGAAAGCAATCTCTTGATCTCCACCAAAGAGAATAGCTCTTTTATCAATGAACCCGGCAGAAGCAATCTTATCTGAAATTTTTTTAAGACGTCCTGAATATTCTTCTTCGGCTGCCGCAATGGCGATATAAAGAGATGATAAACGAATATTCTTTCTGCCAATAGCTCTCTTAATGGAGAGTAAAATATTTTGGGCTGATTTGTCAATTCCTTGATTTCTTGGATTTGATGGCCCAGCCAAGCCTTGACCTAAAATCCTTCCGGAGATGTCCGAAAGAAGGCACTCTGTTTTAGTGCCCCCTCCATCTACTCCCGCTATAAAGAGTTCGTCCATCTTGTCAGTTAAATTGAGATCTTAAAATCACCTCTTTTCCAACATCTCCTTTCACAATTGACCCTGGACCGATTATTGAATCGTTTCCGATAACCGTGCCCGGCATGATAGAGCAATTTATTCCGATACTTACTCTGTCCCCTATGATGGCTCCGAGCTTATTGAAACCGGAGTCAACCCTCTCTCCTTTTACGTTGACTTTTATATTCTTTTTATCAAATCTAAAATTGGCCAATATGGTCCCTCCTCCGATGTTAACCCGATCTCCTATGACCGAATCTCCGATATAAGTCAAATGAGGCAGATTTGTTTTCTCACCGATAACTGACGCTTTAACTTCGACTCCAGCACCTATGCGGCAATCTCTACCAATAACCGTTTTCTCCCTAATAAAAGCATTTGGACCGATTATAGCATCTTCACCAATATAGACCGGCCCTTCAATTCTCGTACCGCTTTTTATCAATGCACCTTTTTCTATCCTGACATTTCCAACAATAACGCAATTCTTTTCAATGTTTCCTTTAATGGATTTAGATTCTTTACCTACCATTAATCGGTTAGCTTCTAAAAAATTCCACGGGTACGATATGGGGATCCAATTGCTTGTTGTTTTAAAATAAAGTCTCTCTTGTGTTATCAAGGCTTTGATGTAATCGGTAAATTCAACTTCACCTCGCGGAGACTTCCCTATTGCGAAACTGAATATTGATTTATCCAGAAAATAGAGCCCCGTGTTAACTAAAGCGTCAGCCGGCGGGTTTTCCGGCTTTTCGGTTATGTTTTTGACAAAATTGTCATAACATTCAACAACCCCGAAAGACGATGGATTCTTTACTCTTCCGAGTAATATTGACGGGTGTTTTTTAATGGTTGCCTTTACATCTTCTTTAAGATAAAGATCATCTCCATTTAATAAGATGAATTTATCATCAATCAGTTGAGCCGCCTTTTGGGCCGCATCTCCAGTTCCAAGTTGATCTTCTTGAACCACATATCTTACCCTTATCTTTCCGTATTTGTCACCTATCCTCTGTTTGATCATCTCACCCCTGTATCCAATTACAATGATCACCTCTTTAACCACCCCTTGTAATTGATCTAAATTATGCTCAAGTATCGTCTTGTCTACAATTTTTAACAATGGCTTGGGTCGCTCAAAAGTCAAGGGTTGCATCCTGACTCCATTGCCTGCGGCTATTATTACGGCTTTTAACATTGTTCTTTTTTAGATTATAAACTTATAAACTCATTAACGCTTTAACTAATTTTTTCGCATCATGAATAATGTCTCCGCGAGAATTAATCAAATCCATTCCAATAAATTTATCATTTTCACAATCAACGGCTAAAACCGGTTCTAATAATTCTGGACTTTTTTTCCTATACTCACCAACTCTTTTTGAAGAGATTTTCAAATTGTGATAGAGAACATAATCAATTGAACCTTCTATCATCTCTTCTATTTTTTGAGTAAAATCAGATACTGAATAATCATCGGTTTCACCGTGCTTGGTCATTAAATTGGATATGTACACTTTCTTGGCCTTACTCCGATTTATGCTTTGAGACATCCCTTTGGTCAAGAGAACTTGAGCCAATGAAGAGTAGAGATCGCCTGGACCTATGACTATCATGTCGGCTTTCTCAATCGCCTTAAGCGCCAAAGGATAAGCTTTCGCCTCCGGCTCAAGGAAAACTTTTTTAATTTTCAAGTACCCTTCGTGTTTGGGAATATCTATATTAGTCTCTCCAATAATCTTTTTTCCGTTTTCTAAAATGGCGCAAACTTCGGATCGATCAAGAGTTGCGGGAAGCACCTCGTGTTCTATATTCAGAAGTTTTCTTATCTCTTTAATCGTCTCCTCGTAACTGTTTGTACTCAATTCTAAGGCGGTAATGAAAAGATTTGCAAAATTATGTCCTTTCAGGTCTCCGCCTTCAAATCTGAAATTAAAGAGATTTTCAACTATCGGTGAAGTATTGGCTAAAGCCAAAAGAGCTCTTCTTATATCCCCGGGAGAATTAATCTGATAGTCTTTTCTTAAACGCCCCGCCGATCCGCCAGAATCAAGCATTGCACAAATAGCAGAAATGGAAACAGGCTCTCTCTTGAGTTGAGATAAAACCGACCGAGGCATCGCATTACCTCCCCCGATACAAACAAATCTTCTCTTCTTAGGCATAATCTTTTAAAAGTTTTCTCATTTCAACTTTCTCTTTGACACCATCTCTTAAGAAAGCTTCTTCTTCAAATGATTTTTTGATTTCCTGATAAAAAATTCCGATCGGAATTCTTTTTTCGCTATTATAATCCCATTTGGATGCAAGAGTTAACGCTCTGTTTTTAGAAATTCCTTTTTCAGTCTCTATCTCGTAGACTGATTTGTTATACTTCTCAAGAGTATTATACCAAGTAATGCAGGGCTGGAGAACTTCAATAAAAGAAAATCCTTTATGCTTGATCCCTTTCTTTATCAAGTCGGTCAAATGTTCCATTTTTGAGCTGTATCCTCTGGCGACAAAAGTTGCTCCTGAAGCGATCATCAATTCCAATGGGTTTATCGGTGTCTCTATGCTACCTTCCGGAGTTGAACTCCCTTTAAACCCTTTCGGACTTGTCGATGTGTACTGTTTTACCGTAAGGGCAAAGTTGTGATTGTCATGAATGATAACCGTGATATTGGTATTCCTTTTTGCTGTATGTATCAGATGAGCCATTCCTTCATTGTAAGAATCTCCGTCTCCGGAACAACAAATAACGTCTAAGTTTGGATTGGCAATCTTGATTCCTTCCGCAAGAGAGACAGCTCTTCCATGAAGTCCGGAGAAGCTATTAATGTTAATGTAATCGGTAATTTTCCCGTGACATCCAATACCGCCGACAAGAACAAAGTTCTCTCTTTTCTTTCCCTCCTTCTCAATTTCCACTATCGCTTTCTTTAAAGATTTGAGTAGGGGAAAATTTCCGCATCCGGGACACCATGTATTTTTGGTGGGTAAATTTAAATTTTCCATTTTTAGATTTTAATTTTACTGATTAACTCTTTGGTAGTGAACAGCCTTCCCGTATATTTGAGAACGCTCTTTGATTCTATTCCGTAATATCTTAACAGTTGAGCCAATTGTCCTCTGTTGTTTGTCTCTACGGTTATTATGCGACTAACTCCCAAGAGAGCTCTCTTTATCTGCTTCTCGGGAAATGGACTCATGATTAACGGTTGAATCATTTTAATATTCTTCTCTTTAGCAAACTCAATAGCGGCTCCCTTAACCGATCCCCAAGCAATGATCGCAGTTTTGGACTTCTTGTTTCCGTAAACCTTAACCGCTTTTATTTTAGAAATCTCCTTCTCAAGAGATCTAAACTTTCGAGATCTTTTGTCTTGCATCAACTTCGTTGTTTTTTCGTCTTCAATCGCTATACCAAACTCATCATGCTCATAGCTTGTTGCTTTTACAACGGCTCCTTTTTCTCCGGGAAAAGCGATTGGTGAAACTCCGTCTTTTGTTATCTTGAATCTCTTATACTCTCCCTTCCTATCCCAAAGAGACAATTTCCCGGGAGTATACTTCTCTAAAGAATCAAGATCAAAAGAATAAGTACATTCAGCAAGATCTTTATCAGATAAGATAATCGATGGGATTTGATATCTCCAAGCAATATCCATGGTTAATTGGGTTAAGTAAAAAGCTTCTTCCGGATCTCCGGGAGCAACAACAAATCTGTCAAAATCACCGTGTCCAGCGGATAATACGTGAAAAAGATCCGACTGACCACCGTATGTTGGCAGACCGGTAGACGGTCCACTTCTTGAGATATTCACGACAACTAAAGGTATCTCCGCTTGAGCCGCAAAGCTCAATGCTTCATTCATAAGAGCAAATCCACCCCCGGATGTACCAATCATCACTCTGCTTCCGGCAAAAGCCGCTCCGATAGCGGCATTTGCAACGGCGATTTCATTCTCCGGTTGAAAAACCTTTACTCCGTATTTTACTCCTTTTTGTGCCATGCAATTCAATATACTCGTGGCGGGTGTCATCGGATAAGCGAAGTAACTGTCAAGTCCAGCTTTCAAAGATCCTAAAACAATTGCACTATTTCCCGAAATAAGAGGTCTTTTATAAGAAGATAATTTTGGGATCTTCATCTTCACTTGAGCTGTTTTATAGGCTTCTTTTGCCACTAACAGATTCTTATCCGTTGCAACCTTCAATTCACTGATCAAGACTTTCTTTAATGTATTCCAATCAATTCCGACCGTTTTAGCAAAGGCACCTACCAGAGCGGTATTTTTCATTATCAGAAGGCCTCCGATATTTTTTGCAATTGTCTCGATTGGAAACCCATTCCCTCGATCAAATTCGAAAGCGTCGGAGTTATAGATCACCATGTCTTTGTCTTTCAATCTTTTAGTATGACGCTTTATTGTATCTTCATTGAAAGCAACCAACAGATCTATCTCATCTCTGTGAGTTAAAACCTTTTCGTTTGAAGCTCTGATCAATGAGAAGTTATGTCCTCCTCGAATTACTGATTGATAATCTTCATGTATGTATATCTGATAACCATAGCTGGATAAAAGCTTGGCTATTATAAGTCCGGCTTTTTTTGATCCGTCTCCGGCAGATCCTCCAATAAGAATTGAATGCTCCTTCATTGTTATTTTGTTTTAATTATTCTAATATCACCGCTTTTGACAAGCTGCGTGGATTATCCGGGTCAAGTCCTTTGACAGCTGAAAGATAGTAAGCGAAAAGTTGAAGCGGAATTGATAATACAACCGGCAAAACTTCTTCGCTCACTGAAGGAATTCTGATAATATCGGGAGTCAAACCGTCAATCCTGCTGTCTCCATCGGTAGCCAAAACGATAAGATTTGCTTCTCTTTTCTTAAGATCTTCAATACTCAACAATGTCCTGTTTCTAATACTGTCGGACGGGGCCAAAACAAACACCGGCAAATTCTTATCAATCAACGCTATGGGGCCATGCCTCAATTCCCCTATAGGAACAGCTTCGGCATGCACATATGACGTCTCTTTCATCTTTAGAGCTCCCTCCATTGCTATCGGATAACCATATCTTCCACCGGTAAAGATTATGTTGGAAAAATCTTTATACTTATCCGCTATCTTCTTTATGTTCGACGATCTATTTAAGACCTCTTTAACGATTTTCGGTAATGCGATAATATCATTGATAAGAGCATCATTAATCACTCCTCCTCTCTTTTCTTTCAAGAAGAGAGAAAGAAAGAGAAGAATCATAATTTGAGACGTGAAAACTTTGGTCGAGGCGATGCTGATTTCAGATCCGGATTGATTATATAAGGTATAGTCTGTCAGCTTGGACAAGCTTGACCCTTTAACATTGGTTATTCCTATCGTTAAAGCTTCGCTTTTTTTGACTAAATCAAGCGCTCCCAGAAGATCGGATGTCTCACCAGATTGAGATATGAAAAGATAGACTTTATCATCATCAATCATCGGATTGCGATATTGAAATTCCGACGCCAATTCTACTCCCGCAGGAAAAGACGCCGCGTCCTCCAAGAGATATTTCCCTATCAATCCCGAATGATAAGAAGTACCACAAGCAATAATCTCAATCTTCTTGGAATGAAGTAATCTGTTCTCTATCTTGTCTATTCCGTCAAAAATCACTTTCCTTTGAGGAAATTTAGATTCTATCTCTTGAGATATCTTCTCATCTTGTTCCATTATCTCCTTTATCATGAAATGCGGATATTCTCCTTTCAGCTTGTACATATGATATTGATTAACTTATTCTCAACAAATATCGTTTTGATTACCTTCTTATCGTCTATCCATTTCTTTACTTTATCCCTTTGGAAAACAATCTCTTTAATCTCTTCCTCCCTCATATTCTTATCAATCTCTACCAGATCTCTGACTTTTCCGTTTATCTGAACAACAAAATTCACTTTTGGATCCTCGGCCATATCTGAATCGTAATCGGGCCATTTTTCAAGAATTATACTTTCTTTGTTACCTAAAGATTCCCATAACTCTTCCGTTATATGGGGAGCAAACGGATAAAATATCTTCAGAAATTCGGCAAAGTTACCTTTTGAAACCTCTTTTCTACTCCAATCGTTTATTAAAATCATGAATGCACTGACCGCCGTATTGAATTTAAAATTATCTATGTCTTGGCTGACTTTCTTTATCGTCTTGTGAAGCAGCCTGTCGCAACCCTTGTCCTCATCTGTAACCTTCACCTTCCACACTTTTTCCAAAAATCGTCTGACTCCGATAATTCCTTTTTCACTCCAAGAAGCCGACTCTTCAAACGGACCGATAAACATCTCGTACAAACGAAGAGCATCAGATCCGTAATTCTTTACCATTTCGTCGGGAGAAACAACGTTTCCTTTTGACTTTGACATCTTTTGTCCTCCCTCCGCCAAGATCAGTCCTTGGTTCTTTAACTTTTGAAAAGGCTCGACTGTTGAAACTTTACCGATGTCATATAAAAATTTATGCCAAAATCGAGCATAGAGCAGATGAAGCACTGCGTGCTCGGCTCCTCCGATATAGAGATCCACCGGCATGAAATATCTTTCTTTTTCGAGATCGACAAGTTCTTTCTCATTATCAGGGTCGATATACCTTAAATAATACCAACAAGATCCGGCCCATTGAGGCATCGTATTGGTTTCACGCTTAGCTGGCCCAGAACATACGGGGCAGTCGGTATTAACCCAATCTGTTATTGCCGCCAAAGGTGATTCACCCGTTCCGGTTGGTTGATACTGTTCAACTTCGGGTAATATTACCGGAAGGTCTTTTTCCGGAACAGGTACGATTCCACATTTCTCACAATGAACCAAAGGTATCGGTTCTCCCCAATATCTTTGGCGTGAAAAAACCCAATCTCTTATCTTGTAATTAACCGATTCTTGAGCCAAGCCTTTCTCACCCAGCCACTTGATTATGCCGGGGATCGCTTCGGACGAGCTTATCCCGTTAAATATTCCGGAATTAATCAATTCCCCGTACCCGGTATATATCTCATCTTCAGCTTTACTTCCCGATATAACCTCTCTTATTTGGCATCCGTGTTTCTTTGCAAACTCATAATCTCTGTCATCATGAGCCGGGACTGACATTATGGCTCCGTAGCCATAAGATGAGAGAACATAATCGGCGACCCAAATTGGAATATTCTCTCCATTTGCAGGATTGACCGCAAAAAGACCCTTCATCTCTACTCCTGTCTTCTCTTTGGTAATATCGGATCTCTCAATGTCGGTCTTTTCTTTGGCTTGTTCTATATATCTTTTCACTTCATTACCGTTTTGAATCAGATTAATCTTCTTTTTAATGAAAGGATGCTCTGGAGCCAATATTAAAAGAGTTGCTCCAAATATGGTATCTGGGCGAGTTGTGAAAATCTTGATATCTTCATTGTCTGATTTGAATATTATATCCGCTCCTTCCGACCTGCCAATCCAATTTCTTTGCATCTCTTTTATCTTTTCGGGCCAATTAAGTAAGTCAAGATCATTTAAAAGACGATCGGCGTATTTAGTAATCTTGAGAACCCACTGTCTAACATCTTTTTTCCCAACCTTAGTCCCGCACCTCTCACATTCTCCGTTTACAACCTCTTCGTTGGCCAAACCCGTTTTACAAGAAGGACACCAATTTATCGGCAAATTTGATTCATAAGCCAATCCTTTTTCAAAAAGTTTAATGAATATCCATTGAGTCCATTTGTAATATTTCGGATCGGTCGTATTTATCTCTCGAGTCCAATCGTATGAAAGTCCCAATAATCTTATCTGATTTTTAAATCTTGCGATATTGTCTTCTGTGGATATTTGAGGTTGAATACCCGTTTTAAGAGCATGGTTTTCAGCCGGCAATCCGAAAGCGTCCCAACCCATCGGGTGAAGTACATTAAAGCCTTTCATTCTCTTATAGCGAGAGATGATATCGCTGGCCATATAACCTCTCGGGTGTCCTACATGCAAACCGGATCCTGATGGATAAGGAAACATGTCAAGGCAATAAAATTTGGGAGTATCTTGAGAATCGGATGTCTTAAATATCTCTCTTTCTTCCCAAACAGCTTGCCATTTAGATTCAACTTTTCGATGATTATACTTCATTAATCTTCTTTAATACACCTGACGGAAAATCCAAACTCCCTCTCCTTCATATTACGCACAAATCCCTTTTCATAAATACCAAGATATCTTCTAATAGCCGTTCTTCTGGTGTGAGGTGTAGATGTCCAAAAGAAACCGTAAGATCCAAAGGTTTTAAATTGATAAGATCCATCAAAGTGTCCCGCCATGAGTGCGTCAAAACCACTCTCCCCTCCGGCTATTATTTTATAAAATATATCTCCCGAATAGCGCCAACCCATGAAATCTATTTCTTCTTCATCCATACCGAGAGCTAATTCCATCGCTTTGTAATCTTCATCCGAAGGAAGCTTCCAACCTTGAGGGCAGGCTGCCGTAGCTGTTTTCCAGTCATAGAGTCCTCCATAAAGATCACAATTCTCAACATCATCATTAAAACATTCTCTTGGAATCTTATTGCCGTTTTTATCTTTTTTTGAGTTAAGGTTTTCCGACATCCAACAGAGATCCCCTATCTTCACTGTTTTATAGCTGTTGCCCTCAAAATCCGTGACATAAGACTCTCCACAAACGAAAGTCTTGTCTTCCTTTTCCGTCTCTATCTTTACAGATTCTCCTTCTTCGTTTGAGATTTTCAATTCTTCATTATTAGATCTCACTAAGATGCCGATTGCCGCCAAAACAATGACTATTATTAAGACGATTACTACATTTTTAATACTGAAAACTTTTTTATTCATGTTTTATAATCTTTATTTGAAATACTTCAATTTCTTAAATTAAGGTTACAAGATAGAGTCAAAAAATCAAGATCTATATTCTAAAAAGATTTCTTGCGTTCTTGTTGGTAGCTTCCGTTAAAAAATCAACGCTTTCACCTCTCTGTTGAGCTAAAAACTCAATCACATCTTCAATGAAAGAAGGCTCATTTCTTCCCTCTCTTCGGGGCGGAGTCAGATAAGGGCAATCAGTCTCAACAAGAATTCTGTCAATCGGAGCTCTCTTTATTGTATCGTTCAGGTCAAGCTTAAAGACAATTCCATTAAATCCGAGAAAAAATCCCAAATCAAGATAAGATTGGGCATCTTGCCAACTCCCAGTAAAACAATGAATCACGCCTCTTGCCTTGTGTTTGGACAAGACATCTATCATTTTACTGTGGGCAGATCTGCAATGAACAATCATCGGTAGATCCATTTCTTGAGCCAATTGAAGTTGATCCTCGAATACTTTTATCTGATTTACCTGAAACTCATCTCTTTTCGACCTACTTTTTGGCCTGTTATAATTATCTATACCGGCCTCTCCAACAGCAACTACCTTATCCGATGACGCTATTTTGAAGTACCTGTCGCGATCAAAACCGTCCGCCGTATGAATTGGATGAAGTCCTACGGACGCATAAACTCCCTCATCGTACTTTTGAGCAATCTCAACGGCCCTTTTTGACGTTTCGTATTGAGAGCCAACGTTTATCATCCATATCCCTTCTTTAATTGATCTTTTAATTACCGCGTCGCAATCAGATTCAAAATCTCTAAAATTAAGATGGGCATGAGTATCTATTATCTTCATACCATGATTATATGATGAATTTGAAGTAAAATCAAAGAGAAAGGAGCTTTCAATAAAGCTCCTTTTGAAGATAAGAATTATCTTCCCATCTCCTTAAGATTTTCCAGCGGAACAACAAGCCTAAAGCGATCCTCTCCTAAAACTTCATTTTCAATTATTTGTCTCAATTTGTAGAAAAGGTCGCGCCACCAGAGATGGTCAATCTCTTTTTCAGCTCCTTCTGCATAACCAATTGCACAAAAACCAAAGTGTTGATAAAGTGCAAACCTTCTACGATGGGTGCCTTTCCCGTTATGCCTCTTTTTTGGATGTTTCCCGATAATAATAACTTTCTTTTGAATCTTTTCTAATTGTTCTCGATTTGTAAAAAGAGTCTGAAATCCGCAGGCGCTTAAAGCTTTAAACGTAGTTTGAAGAGCTTGATCGCCCTCGGATACACCAACTAAAATAATCACATCTTCCCTCCTTTTCGCTGGTTTCAATTGTTAAGGAACAAGTCGCTGAAATAAAAAGCTCCCCTTTTTCTTTTGAGGGGAGATTATCGATTTACTTGCGACTTCTTATTAAGATGAAGACTCCCCCCACACAAAAGAACTGATCTTTGTAAAGATTGATCTTATTACTTTTGATCTATATTGTGCGGTGAAAATGTTCATCGTCTTTATTCTATAATTCAAACATTAGTTTTGTCAAGACAGTGGAAAAGCGAGCAAAGCTCGCTTTTTTAGTGATCATTGTTAAAGGGCGAGTCTACCCTCTTGCATTTCTTTTTCGTGATTGAAAAAAAGAACAGACGCTATCTCATTAACATCCCCGTAACTAATTTTATTAAGAAGAATTACCAGGAAGTAACCCAGTTGATATCTCTTATTCGATCTGTTACCAAATCCGGCTTCGTTAATCGCTCTTTTCTCTTTGTCAGTGGCAATAATCACTGTTTCTCTTGGGTCAACACAGAGACGTCCAATAATTTCAGGGATCTTATGAACCCTTCTACTATCAAGCGTAATAAACAGAAAAGAAAAGACTCTTTTATCTCCCTTCCTCTCTATTGCTCTCGCCTCCAAAGGTGTTCCGTTAATTTTTGTTTTGGATGGACTAAGAGTTCGCACCCCCTTCTTAGTCTTTCCACTCCAAAGGTCAACAACTTCTTTTGCATCACCAATTAAAAAAACTACCTTTACCAATTTTTGAACCCTCCTTTTTTAAAACGGATAATATATCCGCGTACTATTTAAATTATAAACTATTGTGCAATTTTGTCAAATCTTCTCAAAAAGATTATCTCTTTTTCCTTGAGATATCTGATTGAAGATTTTAGCGGATGTTTTTGGCATAAAAGGCTCAATCATCTCTCCTATTGAGTATATCAAGTAGATCAATTCTTTTATAATCAAATCACTTCCCTCTCTTCTCTCCCAAGGACGGTTTCTTTCAATATATTTGTCTGCAAATGAGATCAACTTCCATATTTCCTCAAGAGCGCTGTTGAACTTGAACTCCAACATCAACTCATTCTTTTTTTCAGATATCTTTTCTATCTCTTCTATGAAGCTTGGTCTTATCTTTATCGAGTCGGAAAGTTTGATTTGTGATTTTAGCGCCATCGAGAAAACTCTTGCGACAAGATTTCCCAATCCATCAGCAAGATCAGCATTATACCTATCTCTGAATTTTTCTTGACTGAAATCACCGTCTTCTGTCGGATTCATTTCTCTTAAAAAGAAGTATCTGACCGGGTCTGATCCATACCGATCAATAAGATCAAACGGATCAACGACATTACCAAGACTCTTTGACATTTTTTGTCCGTTTATCGTTAAAAATCCATGGATAAATATCTTTTTGGGAAGAGGCAATTTTGCCGAAAGAAGCATTCCCGGCCAAATAAGCGCATGAAATTTTGATATATCTTTCCCTATAAAATGAACATCAGCGGGCCAATAATCATTAAAAGAGCTCTCATCTCGACCGTAACCGATTGCCGAAACATAATTAACTAAAGCATCTCCCCAAACATAGATTAGTTTACTCTCATCTCCCGGAACAGGGATCCCCCAACCGATTTTCTCTTTCGGTCTTGAAAAGCTTACATCTTCCAACCCTTTCTCAATGAAATGGATTAATTCGTTTTTCCTGTTATGAGGAATAATCTCTATCTCATTATTTTTAATGATGTTCATTATCTTTTTGGAATATTTTGAAAGTTTGAAAAAGTGATTCTTCTCTCTAATCTTTTCCGGTTCCGTTTTATGATAAGGACATTTTCCGTCAATCAAATCTTTTTCTCTAATGAAAGTTTCACAACCGACACAATAAAGCCCTTGATAATCTTTTTCATAGATATCGCCCGAATTCTCCATCGCCTTCCAAAACTTTGAAACGCCGGGCCAATGTTTCTCTTTATCAGTTGTTCTTATAAAACAATCATTTGAAATATCAAGCTCTTGCGTCAGTTTTCTAAACCTTGATGAGATTTCGTCACAAAATTCTTTTGGATCTTTACCAAGATCCTTCGCTTTTCGAGCAATCTTTAATCCATGTTCATCGGTTCCCGTCAGAAACATCACACTGTGCCCAATTGATCGATTATACCTGGCCACGAGATCGGCTTGAATCAATTCAAGGGCAAATCCAATGTGAGGTGGTGCATTGGTATAAGCAATACTGGTTGTTATGTAGAATTTTTTCATCTTATTATTATAGTGAATTCTCCTTTAATCGGCTCCTTTTTAATCTTGTCTAAGACATCTGCCACTTCACCCCTGTAAATTATTTCAAACTTTTTAGTCAACTCTCTTCCGACAACGACTTCTCTTTTTGGATTAATTTTAATGAGATCGCCCATTGTTTTTAAAATACGATGCATCGATTCATATAATATTACCGGATATTGGGAAGAAGTAATCTCGTCAAAAAATTGACTTCTTCTTTTTTTAGTCGGCGGGAACCCCAAGAAAAGGAACTTATCAACCGGAAACCCAGATATCGAAGCCATAGCGGTAAGAGCGCTCGGCCCGGGAATTGGTACTATTTCGGCATCATCCCCAAACCTTTTAACGATTGATTCTATTAAAAATCCCCCGGGATCAGATATAGCGGGAGTTCCCGCATCGGTAATTAACGCGATCTCTTTTCCGTCTTCAATAAGAGAGAGTATCTTATTGATCTTCTCGATTTTACTATGTTGATGATAACTTATAAGCGGTTTTTTAATATTATAAAAGGAGAGGAGTTTCAAAGCTCTTCTCGTGTCTTCACAAAGAATAAAATCTACCGCATTCAAAGTTTCAACAGATCTGAAAGTAATATCCTTAAGATTTCCGAGAGGAGTTGCTATAACATAGAGTACTCCCATAAAACTACAGATCAATAACCTCTATCCTCTTTTTCCTTTTCAAGAATTCCTTTAAAAACTCAAAGGTGATTCCCATCAAAGGAATCGCCAATAATGCTCCGAGCATTCCCCAAAGAGTTCCTCCCACAGACAATGCAAGTATAACAAGAACCGGTGAGAGGCCGATAAACGTTTTTGATAAGATCGGAGTCATTAAGCCTCCGTCAAGCATCTGAATGACAATGAAAGCTATTAAGATAAAAATTGCCTTTGGTAAACTGTCTATGGCTGTAATGAGAAATATAAACGCACCTGACACCAGAGGTCCGATATAAAGAATGAAATTAAAAACTCCGGCTATCAAACCAAAAGAGAGCGGATATTTAATCCCGGCCACTAAAGCAGAGACATAGGTTGCTACCCCGACGAAAGAGCAAACCACAATTCTTGATAAAAACCAGCCGCTTACCTGTTTTTGACTTTTTTCCCAAAGATGGAGCGCTGATTTCTCATACTTTTTAGGGAAAATCACCCTTATCGTTCTTTCGATTAAGTTGCCTTCAAGAGATATGAAAAAAGCAGTTGTCATAACAAAAAATGTCTTGGCGAGACCCCCAAATAAAGCAAAGGATGCGTTGAAGATTGCCGCAGTCAATTCTCTAAGAGAGCCTTTAGTCACTTCGATGAAGTTTTCAATATCTTCAAACGCATGAATACCAAGATCTGAAAGTGTTGGCGAAAGGTCTCTAAAATAAATCGGCATCACTCTTGAAAATTGTTCAACTTCCGTTATTAAAACTGAAACTATAAAATACAGTGTTACGGAAAGAATCCCAAAAACTGCGAGATACATCAAAGAAGTCGCAATGACTCTCGGAATCTTAAGTCTCATTAAAAACTCAATCCCCGGTTTAAAAAGAATAGAGATGATAAGAGCGAATATGAACCAGACTAAAATATCTTTCACATTAAAAAGAATATAAAACCCGATTATCGCTATCGCAACTTTGGATACCGTCTCCCAAGAAAGATCCAAGGTTTTTTCATTATTCATCTTTTTATCATATTTTTAAGTTCGTCTTGATTAATTGAGCCGACAACGGCAAGGTTAAGATTTTCCGGTTTGAAGATGTCTTTCGATACGGTCAAAACATCTTCCTCTCTTACTTTGTCAATCTCATCAAATATCTTCTCTATTGGATCTATCTCTCCTTTCAAAAGTTCTTGATTTCCAAAAAAGTAAGCTTGAGCATCGGAAGTCTCCAACGATATCGTCAATCTTCCTTTTATATTCTCCTTTGCTTTCTTCAGTTCCTCGGAAGGAACTTTCGATGTTGTCATCTTGTTATATTCCTCGATAATTGCTTCTACAGCTCGCCCCACATTTCTATTATCCACCCCAGCTTGAGTCACCACAAAACCCGTATCGGTATAAGAATCATAGCTTGTTCTTACATAATAAGCGAGTCCCAATTCTTCTCTAATCTTAACAAACAGCCTGGAGCTCATCATCTTACCTAAAACGGTCTCTATTATATTTAAAACCCTTCTTTTCGGGTGAAAGATGTCATAAGCTCTTACTCCCAAACAAAGATGCGTTTGGTCTGTCTCTCTATTCTCAACCAATACTTGAGGCTCGACTTGGTTTTCTATAACGGGTTCTTTAGAAGGGGCTTCTCCTTCCTTGGTGTTAAAGAAGGCTTTCTCTACCTTTTCTCTGGCAATATCGGGATTAATACTGCCTGCAACACAGACAATTGTCCCCGAAGTAATATAATTTTTCTCTTTGTACTCTTTTAAATCACCTCTTGTTATTGATGTAACACTCTCTTTGGTACCTGCAATGTCCCATCCGGCCGGCTGATCGTCATAGAGCAAGTTAGTCCAAACTTGCTGTACGTAGTTCATCGGATGATCTTTTATCATATTTATCTCTTCTATAATCACTCCCTTCTCTTTCTCCACTTCTTGAGCGGGAATTTTTGAGTTGATGAATATATCGGAAATCCAATCCAAGGCCGTATCAAAATGAGAAGATGCCACTTTAACATAATATCCGGTGTATTCTTCTCCGGTAAATGCATTGTAAGATCCTCCGATCTTATCAATAGTTTCCGCCACATCCTTTGGATTTGACCTTTTATCGGTTCCTTTAAAGAGCATATGTTCTAAAAAATGAGATATTCCGTTCAATTCTTTTCTTTCGTACTTTGATCCAATTCTCACTAAAACCAATATGGTAACAGTTTTACTGTTCTCTAAAGGAATTGTTATTATTCTCAATCCGTTAGAAGTTTTTGTTTTATTAACCATCTATCTTTTCTTTAATGTGATTTAACAAATCGACAACCTTCACTCTCTCTTGTTTCATAGTGTCGCGCTCCCTTATAGTAACTCGATCGTCATCAAGAGTGTCAAAGTCAATTGTCACGGCAAAAGGAGTTCCTATCTCGTCTTGCCTTCTATACCTTCTTCCAATTGTTCCCGATTCATCATAATCGCAAATGAAATCTTTCTTAACCTCCTCGTATATCTCCTTGGCTTTTGCAATCAGCTCTGCGTTGTTTCTAACTAATGGAAGAATCGCTATCTTAATCGGAGCAAGCCAAGGTGGAAATTTCATTAAGATTCGCTTTTCCCCTTCTGAAACATCTTCTTCTTCATAGGCTTCTGAAAGGACTGCCATTATGGTCCTCTCCACTCCAAACGACGGCTCTATGACATGAGGCCAAAATTCTTCTTTGGTTAACGGATCACGGTATCTCATGTTTTCACCCGAACTTTCTTGATGGCTTTTTAAATCAAAGTCCGTTCTATAGGCTAATCCATAAAGCTCTTTTACTCCAAATGGAAACTTATACTCAAAATCGATCGTCTTTTTTGAATAATGAGCTAACTCTTCATTCGGAATATCAACCTCATACAGATTCTCATCCGATATTCCCAATAAAGATATCCAGTTCCTCATTGCAACCCTCCACTCTTCAAAAACTTTTTGCCATTCTTTGTCATCTTTGGGCGGTCGAATAAAATATTCGATCTCCATCTGCTCAAACTCTCGAGTTCTGAAGATAAAATTACCCGGTGTAATCTCATTTCTAAAAGCTTTCCCCATTTGAGCAATTCCAAAAGGAAGTGTTTTTCTCGAAGATCCAATGATATTTTTAAAGTTAACAAACATTCCTTGAGCTGTCTCCGGTCTTAAATAAACCTTGCTTCCCTCATCATCAATGGGACCAAGCGATGTTTTAAACATCAGATTAAAGCTCCTTATGGATCCAAGAGCATCGGCTCCGCAATTAGGACATTTCCCTGCAATCTCGCGTACTTTCTTCTCTTTTTCATCATCATTCAACATATCAATTGAATCTTTCTCTCTATTCCAAATATCTTCTCCGATAAGATGATCGGCGCGAAATCGGCGATGACAGTTTTTGCATTCAATTAAAGGATCTGAAAAACCACTTAAATGACCCGACGCTTCCCAAACCTTTGAGTTCATTATTATTGCACTGTCAATTCCAACTATATCAGATCTGCCTTGTACAAAAATCTCCCACCATTTAGATTTTATGTTATTCTTAAGTTCGATTCCGAGAGGTCCAAAATCCCATGAGTTAGCCAAACCTCCATAAATCTGAGATGAAGGAAAGATAAATCCTCTTCTCTTACAGAGACTCACTATCTTATCCATCTTTTTGTCTTCGATATTTACCATTATTGAACAATTCCCATTTCACTACTAATTGAACTATCATCGGGAAGCGTTGTGTCTATTCCTCTATATCCGCTATAAATCATTGATCCGGTCCAAAGATCTTTAGCGGAGAGAGTTGCCTCGGAGATCAATTCAACGCTGTCGTCTTTTTGATCCGGTTGAGGGTCAAAAACTATTTGAAAATAGATTTCTGAAGTCTCTCCCGCCAATAATCTTCCGATATCCCAAATAACTTCTCTACTTCCTGAATCAAAAGAGAGATAATCTCCTTTGGGAGAGACTTCTCCACTGAGACGCACTCCGGGAGCCAAAACGGCTCTCACTTTTGAATTTTCAAGTTCATTATGAAGGTTGTTAACTCTCCATAATACCGTGTAACTGGTGGATGATCCCACTGACGGAGGTTGGGAACCGTAGTTATCAAACGGACCTGTGGAAAAATAACCTTTTTGAGTAAAAGACACCCTGCTGTTTATCTTGGTGGTAACTCGCTCTTTAACATTACTTAATGATATCTCCGCCCTGATAGCCGGGTTAGTTCCCTCTACCCTGTCTTTCACTTTTGCCCAAAAACTTACTCTTCCCTCCTCCATCGTCGGAAGGAATCGGAGGCCAGAAACCTCGTTTGAATCCCATAATATCGTTCCTGAATTTTTCTGAAAATTTCCTTTATCAACTTGAACGGTATCAAAGTCTATGACGCTCTCGTCCAATTTCACCGTCAAAAAGAGATTTTCGAGAAGATCGTCTCCGGTATTCATAAATGTTATCTCATAATGAAGATATTCCCCTGTACTTGCGGAATAGTTAGATCTTTCATTAACCCGAGATGTGATAGATATCGGTGGTGTTGCCAACTCAATTCCTCTCACGGATTTTTTAAGCGGGATGAACTTTTCGTCTTGCCAAAATCCCAAGATCGCCTCAAATGTTTTGGCTTGCATTGAGCTGTCTTTTATAATTCCCGAAACTTCAATCCTACCTCCCTGCCCTCTGTTAAGAACCCCAACCTCCCACTCACTCTCGTCAAATGACGGGCTGGGTCTACTTTTAACATATTTGAATTCTTTCGGGTAAGCAACTCTTACTCTGAGATTAGTCAAAGGATATTCCATTCGAGAAAAGTAGTTTATATCAAACGAGAACTCCGATCCCGGTTCCACTCTTGATGGAAGATTTATCTCAAATGTAAGAGGAACACCTGACACTTTAAGAGTGTGACTCGTTTCTGATTCATATCTTACGTTAAGATTTCTTGGTTTATACTCAAGTCTTGCCGTCGCTTGAATCGTTGCATTATCTATACCGAAAACGACCGCCCGAAACTCCCTTGATCTCTCTTCCCCTGGCTGAATATCTTCCAAGCTCATCTCAATTTTCCTGTCACTTCTTACTATAACATCATCAGCATCCTCCCAATCGTCAATCATTATTGATGCTTCGGGATATTCAAACGTTAGTTTGGGCTCTTCCAATCTTGTGTTGCCGTTATTTTTATAACGAACCGTATATATCGTCTCTTCACCGGCCTCCATCTCTGACGGGGCCAAAATCTCAAGCTTTAAAACTTCTTTGGAGTAAGAATTTCTAAACCAAACCCATGCTCCGACAAGGAGAAGGATAACCAAGATGGCTAAAGCTATCTTTATCGCTTTTTTATTCATATCGTTTCAAATGATTTTAGATGCTGACACCCCATTATATCCTTAACAAAATAAAATTTCAATCGAAGATCTTTATCAACTCTCAATTGAGAAAAGATAATTTTGAGACATACTCCAAAGCATTCTTTTATCATCTGAATTAATTTTTATCAGATCTCCGTTGAGATAACTCAGCATCATCTTCAAAGCTCTTTTTTCAATCAAGAAAGAGGCGGACTCCGAACTGCATTTTTCACAAACCAAACCACCGTCAGAAGGAGAGAGTCTTAAATCTTTTAAATCTATCTTGTTATGACAACGAGAGCATTGATGAAGTTCGGGGCCATATCCTAAAACGGTAACAAGGTTCCAAAAGAAACGATAATAAGCGGACAACCCCCTGCTCGATTCTATGTCGGAAAAAACCTTAACCAGAAGCTCCCAAACTTTTTCATCTTTCTCTTCTCCTTTGATTAATCGATCCAAATCATCGACGATTTTTTGAGCCAATGTGATCTTCTTGAGATTACCGTTTATCTCTCGGTATCTGTTAATAACTCGAATATCGGTCAATGTTCTTCTTGATCTTCCTTCTATAAACTCTATCTCTGATAATGAAAAAGGCTCCGATCCGGATTTTAACTTGGAAGACTCTTTTCTTATGCTTTTAGCGAATAAGGATATCTTTCCGAATTCCTCGGTGTAAATTGTAAAAATTCTATCAGACTCTCCTTGATTGTACTTTTTAAGAACGATTCCTCCGCTTCTGTACTTTGAAAACATACTACTTCACTTTCTCTATGGAGATTAAAGCTTTCTCTGATTTAAATTCGATCTGATTTGAATCTTTTTCGTCAAGAGCCTTAACGAAATCAACCCCGAGAGCGCCTGATTCAAACAGAAAGAAGTCTTGCCATTCTTTTACAAGAGTCTCTATCCTCTCCGTCCCCGATATTTGAACTCTTATCTTATCTTTTTTAGTCAATTTAGCCGTCTTTCTCGAATCTTGAACTCTCCTAATTAATTCTCTCATAAAGCCTTCTTCCATTAATTTATCGGTCAAATTAGTATCAAGTAAAATATTATCAGCTATCTCGGAACTGACCTCAACCCTTTTAACATTGACCTCGTCTTTAATTAACTCAATTAAAATATCGTTCTTTTTTAAGATGCCCTTCTTGATTTGAAGCAGAGATAAAGGTTGTCTGACTTTCATTCCAGCCTTGCTTCTTTGAGCCAAAGCCAAGCTGTTTACCATTCTAACAGCGTCCATTCTCTTCTCTAAGAGAGAATCTATCTTTGAGTTATCCGGTTTAGGATAGTCACATAGATGAATTGATTCTTCGCTCTTGTCGTTGTTTAACTTTATCAATTGCAAATAGATATGTTCTGCTATAAAAGGTGTAAACGGCGCCATCATCTTTGATATGTCCATTAACGCTCTGAAAAGAGTTTGTGAGGCTTCTTCTTTCTCTTTCTGATTATTGGGTTTTTGAAATTTCCTCCTGGATCTTCTGATATACCAGTTGGAAAGATCGTCAACGAGTAATTCAAACGGACGAGTCGCTTTAGTCAATTCATAATTATCCATCTGCTCCACAACTTCTTTGTTTGTGGCGTTTATCCTTGAAAGAATCCATCTGTTCAGCTCATCTGAAACTTTAAATCTCTTTTTCGGTATGAAATTCGGTTCCAAGTGAGTTTCAAAAAAGATGTAGCTATTCAAGAGTGTTGATATAATCTTTCTCCATACATCTTCAACTCCCTTGGCGGAAAAGAGATAATCTTCTCCAATCGGAGTTGACGAGAGAAGAAAATATCTTAAAGAATCCGCTCCGTAACGATCAAAAACTTCGTTTGTCTCAGGATAATTCTTCAACTTCTTACTTAGCTTTCTGCCCTCAGAGTCTAAAATCAATCCATTCACAATGGCATTTTTGAAAGCCGGCTTGTTTTTCCCGAGATTACCGCCTTCCAATGTCAGTGCTGTCGCCAAAACGTGTAAGGTATAAAACCAACCCCTTGTCTGATCAAGCCCTTCGGCTATGAAATCTGCGGGAAATCTTTCTTCCACTGTCTTTTTGTTCTTGAACGGATAATGGTAACTGGCGTACGGCATTGAGCCGGATTCAAACCAACAATCAAACACTTCTTCTATCCTTGTCATCTTCCCTCCACATTGACATGTTAATTTCACCTTATCGATATATGGACGATGCAGGTCTTTCAGTTTTTTGGGAAGTTTTTTAACGCTGTCGATACACATAGTTTCACCGCATTTTTCACATCGCCAAATCGGAATGGGAGCACCCCAAAACCTATTTCTTGAAAAAGACCAATCTTTAGCGCCTTTGAGCCATTTACCAAATCTTCCTTCTTTGATGTGTGCCGGGACCCATCTTATCTTCTTGTTGTTTGAAACGAGTTCCTTCTTCAATTGAGACACTTTGATATACCAAGTCTTAAGCGCGTAATAAAGAAGCGGGGTGTCACATCGCCAACAGAAAGGATAGTTATGTTCTTCTTTCTTAACACTGTATATCAATCCTCTCTCTTTTAAGTCGGCTATGATATCATTTTCGGCATCCTTGACAAATCGTCCCGAGAACTCACCGGTATCTTTTACAAAAACTCCCGACTGATCTACGGTATGTACCATGGGAAGATTGAATCTTTTCCCCAATTTGAAATCATCTTCTCCATACATAACTGCGGTATGAACTATTCCGGTTCCTTCATCCATTGAGACAAATGATCCGGGTAAAATTTTAAAGACGTACTTACTCTCTTTCGCTTCTTTCTCCAAGAACGGATAAAGCGATTCATATTCCGTTCCGATTAAATCTTTGCCACTGATCTCTTTTATGATCTTGTGATCCCCAATCACCGACAACCTATCTTTGGCTAATATTAAAAGTTCTTTATCTTTTTCAATTTGAACATATTTTGAGTTTGGATTTACAGCCAATGCAACATTTCCCGGAAGAGTCCATGGTGTTGTGGTCCAAACTAAAAAGAACGAGTCATCATTTTTTACTTTAAATTTCAGATAGACTGAATTATCCTTAACATCTTTATATCCTTGATTGACCTCAAAGTTGGAAACCGGTGTACCGCACCTCGGACAATAAGGAGTAACTTTGTATTCCTCATAGACCAAACCCGCCCTCCATAGTTTTGAAAAGACCCACCAAACAGACTCTATGTAATCATTCTCCAGGGTAGCGTATGAATCTTTATAATCGGCCCATCTCCCGACTCTTTTGAGGACGACTTCAAAATCTTTGACTCCCCTAAAAACCACACTTCGACAAGCCTTATTGAACTTCTCAATTCCCATTGATTCAATATCTCTCTTGCTCTTTATTCCGAGTTCTTTTTCTATCAGATTCTCAATCGGTAATCCGTGACAATCCCATCCGACTCTTCGCGGAACTTGATATCCTTTCATTGTCCAATATCTAAGGACCGAATCTTTTATCGTAGTTGCCAACACATGTCCATAATGAGGCTTCCCTGTCGCAAAGGGTGGTCCGTCATAGAAACTGAAGACAGGAGAATTTTTTCTTTTCTTAATTGATTTCTCGAATATCTTATTCTTCTCCCAGAAAGCAAGAATCTTTTCCTCTATTTTTGCAGAATTATTCATTGTTTTTTAGTTTAGTTTTCTCAATTCTCCGGGTTGTATATAATTCAACTTAATTCCGTCTTCGGATAAATCTTTTTCTTTAAGACGCTTGACCCAGCCCTCCAACAACCAGAGAGGTTCTCCGTGACTAATAATCAATATATTTTCTCCTTGATGTTTTTCCTCAAGCTCACTGACAAATGAACTCATTCTTTCACTGGCCTCATAAAGAGACTCTCCGCCTTTCGGTTTTTGTGAAAAATCATCAAAGAAATTTGGAAAATCGGAATAAAATTCTTTTTTTGGCTTTTCATGATAAATTCCCAAATTAATGTCTCTTAATCTTGATGAAAATATCAGTCTTTCATCTTTTAGCCCTATCTCGCGAGCAACAATCTTCGCCGTCTCTTTAGTTCTGCGAAAGTCTGATGCGTATATCAAACTGATTGATAATCTCTTTATCTTTTTTGCCGTTTTAAGGACACAATCTTTTCCTTCCTTGGTTAGACCCGCTTTTGTAAGGCTCCCTTCTCGAGGATAAACATAATTCTTCCTGGTCGTCTGATAGCAGGTCGGACCATGCCTCATTATATAAAAATTATTATTATTCAGCCTCATCTACATCTTGGAAGGAGCTTCTATTCCTAAGAGATTAAGCCCGTTCTTTATTACTTGATTTACAGCTTTTGTTATCGCAACTCTCTGATTTTCTTTATCCGAACCGATTATTCTGTCTTTACCATACATCAAATTGTAATCTTGAGACAGTTCAAAGAGAAAGTTACATATTAAGTTTGGGGAAAAGCTTTTTCCAGCTTCATCTACTATGTAAGGAAAAAGCCTCACTTTCTTTAAGATTCGTTCTTCTCTGTCGTTTATCTCATTGAAATTAAAATCGGTTTCCATATTGTCAATTTTGCTAATCACGGCTTCTGTTCTGGTAAATGTATATTGAATATAGGGAGCTGAATTTCCTTTGAGATTCAACATCTTATCCCAATCAAAAAGAATGTCTCGTGAATAATGTTGGGAAAGATCATTGTATTTTACCGCGCCCACACCAACAATTTCAGCTATCTTTGATCTCTCACTCTCTGTAAGGTCGGATGATGTCGCAGAAGAGTCTATTATCTTTCGCGCTCGCTCTATGGTCTCATTGAGAATCTCTTCTAAATGTATCGTTTCACCTTTTCTGGTTGAAAATTTACCATGTTTCCATCTTACCAACCCATGAGCCACGTGAACTAACTTCGCGTGTGTCCAATCCAAGGTCTTCATTACTTCAAAAAGTTGTTTAAAATAGAGAGATTGATCAGAGCCAACCTCATAAACTATCAAATCGGGATTCCATCTTTGGACTCTATACTTTATCGTTGCCAAATCTCTGGCAAAATAGGTTGTAGTTCCATCAGATTTTACAAGTATCAACGGCGGTAAATTATCGTCATTAAATTCAACTATGAGAGCGCCTCTGCTCTTCTTGGCCACTTTTTTGTCTTTTAATTCATCAATTATTTCTTGAGTCTTGTCTCTGTAAAAACTCTCTCCTAAAGCGACATCTATCTCTACTCCGAGGATTTGATAGATTCTGTCAAACTCTTTAATGCTGATATCAACACAAGCTTTCCATATCTTTTTTGCCTCTTCATCACCTAATTCTAACTTCTTAAACCATTCTCTTCCCAAATCTTCAATCTCCGGATTATCATTAAGTTCGCGATGAAAAGATACATAGAGCTTTTCCAAGTCACCTATACTCAAATTATCGATCTTATCTGCAAGCTGACTCTTTTTGATCTGGTATATTAATTTTCCAAACTGTGTTCCCCAATCACCCAAATGATTATCCCCAATACATTCCCAGCCAAGAAATTTGTATATATTATATATTGATTGCCCAATTATTGTTGAGCGTAAGTGCCCCACACCAAAGGATTTTGCTATATTCGGGGAAGAATAGTCAATCACAAGAATCTGTCCTTTACCAGACTTGTTAGACCCATAAGATTCTTTCTTATCCATTATCTCAACAAGCTGAGATTTGAGATATTTTTTTGAAAGAAAAAAATTAATGAACCCCGGAGTCACGACTTCAATTTTCTCAATCCTGCTGTCTTCGGCTTGTGATATCTTGTGAGTGATTTTTTGAGCAACCTCGATCGGACTTTGACCCGTTTCTTTAGCAATTTTCAGAGAGATTCCCGAGCAATAATCACCATGTTCTTGATTTTTAGACAGAGAGACATCAACAAAAAAGTCTCCCAAAGAGAACTCTTCGGCTGCATTCTTTATCATCTTTTCTATCTCTTTTTGCATCTTGGTTAATAAAGATGTTTTACTACAGAACAAGACTGTCGTCAATTTGATTCTGTTGTTGACCGACTCTGTTTTAAGCCTTATAATACCTTAAAAAATGAACTCGATTAGGAAAAAAAAGATTATCTGACTCTACAAATCTCTCTTTATGTATCTTAACATCTCTTTCTCAAATCAATAAATGATAAATTTCCTTAAAGAATCTGTAAAAAATATTATTACCATCTACCATATTCATGATTATAGCTGATAATAAGAAGGCTTTGTTTGAGTACAAAATCATTGATAAGTTTGAAGCTGGAATCGTCTTAACCGGGCAAGAGGTCAAGTCTGTCAGGTCGGGAAATATCAATCTCAAAGGCTCTTATATCTCTTCGAGGAATGGTGAATTTTATCTTATAGGAGCGCATATCCCCCCTTATCAAGTTCATAGCAATACGATCCACCACCCCGAAAGACCCAGAAAATTACTTTTAAACAGAAAAGAGATCGTTCAATTAATCAGAGCTTTAAAGGAAAAAGGCTTGACTTTAATACCTTTAAAAGTATATAGTAGAGGAGGTTTTATCAAAATCGAGATCGGTCTTGTCAAGGGGAAAAAGCGCTTTGACAAACGCGAAACGATTAAAAAAAGAGATATTGACAGAAACCTTCAAAGATCTTTAAAGCATTAAGGGGATGCCCAGGATTCGATAGAGATGTGGGTTAGTTGGTGCGAACCGAGTATTCTTGAATCTCGTTAAACTTCAAGAAATCTAAAATAAGTGCCAACTTATTCAACAAAGAAGCTGCGTTAGCATACGCATAACGCCATCCATTCTTCTGACTTCCGATAAGAAGATTCGGGTGTTATAAAATCGGAATAGGTGTTTCGGATTTTTGATCTTTTAAGAAGCATCAAATCGGAAAAGATCAAGGTTGTAAGGGTTTTGCTCAATTTTATACCTTGCAACTTTTTAAAAATTGAGCTATGTTCGTAGATCTGATTAATACAACATTCTCTAGACGCGGGTTCAATTCCCGCCATCTCCACCAATTTTAAATTCAAGAAAAATAAAAAAGATTCCTGTAAACAATCAAATAAAATCACCCGAAGTCAGAGTCGTCGGGGGTGATGGAGCACAGGTAGGAGTTTTCCCGATAGCCGAAGCGATAAAGATGGCTAAAGATCAAGGACTTGATTTAGTTCAGATAACTGAAAAAGCGGTGCCTCCAGTTTGCAAGATTACCGATTACGGTAAACACCTTTATTGGGAGAAGAAGAAGGAGAAAGAGAAAAAATCCAAAGTGACGCATAGTGAGATGAAAGGAGTTCGTCTCAAATTCGGAATGTCTCCTCATGATATGGAGTTTAGAGCCAAGTCCGCCATTAAATTTTTAGAGAAAGGTCACAAAGTAAAGATTGAGCTTATCTTGAGAGGAAGACAGAAAGCTGATAATTTAACGGAGTTTGCAAAAGAGAGAGTTAATTTGTTTCTCAAAATGATTCAAGAAGAAGTTCCGTTAAAGATTGAAAAAGATATTAAGAAAGAGGGTCGTGGCCTAACGATGATAATAACAAGATCTGAAGAAAAACAATGAAAAAAACAAGAAAATCTATCACTAAGAGATTTAAAATAACCAGAACCGGAAAGGTTATGAGAAGGGCTGTAGGCATAAATCACTATCTTAGCAAGAATACCGGTAAAAAAACTAGACAAAACAGAAGATGGATAGAATTGTCTCCAGCTGATTCAAAAAAAATTAAGTCATTGCTCAAATAGGATAAAATAAGATTATGGCTAGAATAAAATCGGGAACGGCAACTATAAAAAAGAGAAAAAAGATACTTCAACATACCAAAGGTTTTCGTTGGGGAAGAAAATCAAAATTCAGATCCGCAAAAGAAGCGCTTCTTCATTCATGGAGTTACTCTTTCAGAGACAGAAAAGTCAGAAAAAGAGATTTTAGAAGAATGTGGCAAATAAAGATAAATGCAGCAACAAGAAATGAAGGAGTCTCTTATAGTGACTTTATCCACTTACTCAAGAAGAAAGAAGTTGGATTGAACAGAAAAATGTTAGCTGAAATTGCCGAGAATCATCCTGATATATTTAAAGAAGTAGTTTCATTTGTTAAAGAATAAGAGATCCTTTTTAAGAAAGAATCTCTTAATTTGAGGAAGACTTGAAAAAGTCTTCTTTTTTATTCTTTATTCTCTTTCAGGCAACGCACCGAGAAAGCTTTTTCTTTTTCGTAGGTTGATCTGTAGATTCCGGAATAATCATTTCTCACATGCCTTGACCAAGCATTGGGCCCCGATTCTGAAACCGCCCAGAAATAAGCAAATGCGTCTTCACCAAAATATTGTCCTGTTAAATCTCTGTAACCCCCCATAATGGCTTCAAATCCCGAAGGATTGCAATCCAAATGAGAACAATAATTTTCAGATTTGAGTCTGTCCCCAATTTCTCCCGATTCTCGCCATCCAATTCCCGCCAGGTCTTCATCACTCATCTCAAGATTTTTTTCCAATTCAAGCCAGTCTGATTCTTCGGGAAGAACCCACCCATCGGGACATACATTCATTGCCGCTTCCCAATCATACAATCCCCCATAGAGGAGACACTTTTCTTGGTCGTCATCGTAACAATAACGATTGATCCGACTACCGTCGCTACCGCTTGTCGTTTTTATATTTTCGGCCATCCAGCAATTATCTCCGATTATTACCGTCTTATATTTGTTGCCGTCGGCATCAGCCACTGTTCCACACCCTCCGATCAATTCTTTTGATTTCACTAAAAAGAAAAAGATTAAGAGAGCTATAAGAACAAGAACCCCGACTATTATTGCTATGCGCTTTTTATTCATACCTGTATCTTATTAAGTTTAATTAAGAGTCTTTTCATTTATCGCCGCAAGCCATCACATTGCCTTCCTCCGAAAAGACAATAATTGCAAAACCACCTGAACCCGCTATCTCGTCAGCCGATGATTCGAATTCTGTCTCTGATACTCCCGATCTAAGATTATTTAATCGAGTCTTACTTTCTCCCAAATCAGAACAATTTCCCGAAAATATTGCCACATTGCCACTGAAATCATCAAGTAAAACCAATACTTTACTGCTGCCATCACTATATTCGTCTATCGTTGCGGTTCCAAAAAAACCTGAATCGTTAAACTCTTTAAGGTCAACTAAAACTGTATTAATCATGTCAGCCGGTCCGGCCTCATGCTGTGGAGGCCTGACCAATTCTTCAATCGGCTCGGTCTTATCCCGATGAGTCACAAAGTAACCGATTAAAACAATGAGAACTATTGCCACTATCGATATTATTATCAGCCTTTTTTTATTCATATCTATAAATTAATTTTTAGTTTTTTACTTACTAACTCACTCTATCAATTATGAATACTACGAGCAAGTAATGACTAAATTATTAAGAATTGAACGGAGACAATCATCAACCCGCTTAAAACAATGGTGCCAGCTAACCTTGGAGAAAGTTCCAAACCAATTCTTGAGCAAAACTCCGTTGACCATTTGTAGACATAGTTAAGATCCGTGGTAAATTTCTCTCCTCTTGCCATGTGAGTTAATGTTGTAAGAATGCAAACCAGATCAAATCTTTTAGTGTAAAAACTTAAGATAAAGCCCCATAAAACTTGATGAATTACAACTAATAATGTGATCAGAAAATGAAATTTAACTTTCTCGTCCCAAACCCTTAAAGGAACGAGAAAAAGAGTTGCCCATCCCGCAACCATTATAAAATGGATCCAAAAGAATAACTCTGAAAGTAACGTCCGACTCTTTTTCATTTGTAAAAAGAATAAAGTCTAATATAATAAGATTATATAATCAGAAAAGATGAAATACAAGATTACAATACTTTTATTGTCAGTTTTAATATTGACAACTCCAAACAATACCTTTGCTTTAACTAAGAAAGATCAATTGTTAAGAAGAATAGAAATTGTCAAAGAAGAGATTTCATTACTCCAAACTCTTATAAAGAATTTCTATGCGCGAGATCACGTTGCTGCCGCATCATACTTGGTAAAGGACCTTTCCACAGGAGAAATTCTCGCGGAATCAAATCCTGAAAATCTCCACTCCATCGCTTCAATAACAAAAATGATGACCGCTATCGTAGCAAAAGAAGAAGTTGTTTCTCAAAAAGAATTAATTCTGACTTCGGAAATGTTAAGGCCTTACGGAAGTAGCCCGACTCTCTTTCCCGGGGCAAAGTTATCGTTAAACGATCTGATAAGAGCCAGCTTGATTCAATCAAGCAATGACGCCGCCGAAGCACTCTCTTTCTTTCAAGATCACGACTATTTCATATCAAGAATGAACTCAAAGGCGAAAGAAATCGGAATGGAAAAAACCATTTTCTATGATGCTCACGGGCTTAACCCGGCAAACAGATCCACCGCTTCAGATCTGTCCAAGATGATTGCTTATGTTTCTGATCATCATAAAGATTTATTGGAAATTACAAGAGACAATGATTTTTGGCTACCCGATTCTCAAGGGAGAATGCTCAAGTTCTCAAATATGAATAATTTCTACTATCTCTCTTCTTTTATGGGAGGGAAAACCGGCTATCTCCCGGAAGCTCGCCAAACATTGGCATCAGTTTTTGAAATCAACGAAAAACCTGTGGTGATAATCATACTTAACTCCGATAACCGACAAGCGGACCTTTTCTCAATTATGAGAAAGCTCTCAAAGTAATCAACGATCTATCATACTCCATATCCGATTTATTTCTTTAACTCTGTAAGCGATACAACCTCCTTGACAAGCCATGATCTTCATAAACTTACATCCCCTACAACTCTCGTCAATCGGAACAATATATTTAAAAGAATCCCATCTGTTCTTAAAGTAACCAACTATCTCTTCAACATTTACAAAATTATTCATGCTTGTTTTCTCCGAAAACATCGGGAAACATCTGATAACCTTTTTATCTATTGTAAAATCGATAACCGGTTCGCATTTCGGATAATTTGAAAGCCCGACTAATCTCTTGGCTTCTCTGGGGTTTCCTCCGTCAGAAATAAACGAAGCGCAAGCAAACTCGTTTAGTCTCTTCATAAAGTCTCTCTCTCCCGACGTTAAGATACATGGTGGGAAAACATTGGCGGCACAATCAAATCTTGGGCTTATTTTCCTTTTGTAAAGTTCTCGAAAAAAATCAAGAACACTTGATTTTATCTCTCTGCAGTAATCAAGATAACTACTATCTCTCATCTCCTCACTGTTTGGTCCGACTATCGCCACTCTTACATTATTCTTATTATACCTCTCAAGTATCTCTATTATATAGTCGTAATCAAACCCCGGTTTATACATATTAATTCCAAAAGAGATTCTTTCTTTGGGAAACGGAGAAATATTCTCCATATTTTTTAATATCTTTCTGTAATTGTTTTCTCCTATATCATTTGGAGAGTTGAGATTGACTAAAAGCCTTACTTTGGGATTCTTAATTTGATTTTGAATCCTTTCCAAACAGATCCCGTTGGTAAATATCAATATAGTTTCCGCCTTTTTATGAGATATCAAATATTCAATCAGCTCTGTTATTTGAGGATGAAGCATCGGCTCACCTCCAAGAATACCTATCTTGGATCTTGTACGAAGTATGAATTCAGCAATCTCTTTAAAGTCTTCAATTTTTATCTGTTTATCTAATTTCCTGTCATTGGAATCAACAAACTCGTTGGCAAAACAATATTTGCATTGCAGATTGCAGACTTCATTTATCATTATATTTGCCACCTTTTTATAATTTTAAGATATAATCACTTTATCATAAAAAAAGCGAGAGGCAACGTTGCTTAACTTATGATTTGTAAGTATAATACGATAAGTTAAAGATTAATTTAAAAAAATGAACTTGTTTAAAAATAAATTTTTCATCATTGCGATCGTTCTTGTTGCAATCTTTTTAGCAATATTCTTCTTTACTCCCGCAAAAGAAGTTGAGACAAGAAAGATTAAGTTGGGTTATATGTCGGGAGAAGCAATCCATGCTGGGCTACCCGTATTGGCCGCTCAAGAGAAAGGATATTTTGAAGAAGAAGGACTTGACGTTGAGTTTGTGAAGATAAATCCAGGAATAGTCGTCCCCGCTTTATTGAGCGGAGAGATTGATTATTCTTCAATTGACGGGGGTACGATTGGTGCCGCACTTGAAGGAGCTCACTTGTCAACTATCGCCATTAAAACCAGCCATCGCGGTCTCCGTCTTATAGCTAAACCAGAGACGAATGTTGAAGACATAAGATTGATCGGGGTTCAGTATTACAACACTCCGGCTCACTATTTAGCTCTTCGAGTGATAGAAGATTATAATCTTGATGCCGATGTTATTGCATCGGAACAAACGGTTGTTTCAATGCTTGTTAGTAATCAAGTTGATGCCATAGTTGTTCAGGCATTTAATGCTATTAAGCTGACTGAACAAGGCTATTTAAACTTAGGCGTCTTTGATGAGCCGATAACACCGGGAGGATTATCTGTAAGAAAAGAGATCTTAGATGAAAATCCGGGTGAAGTTCAAAAAATGGTAAAAGCTTATCAAAGAGGAGTGGACTTCATTCTGAATGGTCCTTCCGATGAAGTTATTGATCTAATCATAAAACATCTTGATGTAGAAAAGAATGAAGAAAACCTTGAGATGGCGACTCTTGCTTACCCGATAACCGTAGAATTGTTTAAAACTGAGGGCTCATCTGTAAAAGACGGAGCGAAATTATTAATACAACTATCAAAAGTAAAAGAATATACGAGCCTTGAAGATATTAGAAACGAAGTCGTCACTCAAGAAGAGATCGATTCTATCTTAAATCTCAGCTTCATAGACTAAAGAGTTTTTGATCATTAATGATTGAATTCAAAAATGTAACCAAGAAATTTGAGTCTCTTTTAGTTTTGGATGAAGTTAACTTTTCTATCGAAAAAGGCTCTTTTGTATCAATTGTTGGACCCAGCGGTTGTGGAAAGACCACCACCTTAAGAATGATTGCCGGATTGTCAGACCCAACTTCTGGAGACATATTAATATGTCGAAAAAGTCCCAAAGAGATGTTAAAAGAGAGATCTTTTGGCTTTGTATTCCAAGACCCAACGCTTTTAGAATGGAGAAATGTGAGAGATAATATAGCATTACCTTTAGAGATATTCGATAAAGTGAATAACGAAAAGATTCAAAAGTTTATCAATATTGTCGGGCTCAACAGTTTTGAGAATTATTATCCCAACCAACTAAGCGGAGGAATGCAACAACGAGTAGCAATTGCACGAGCTTTGATATTGGAACCGCCTATACTTTTAATGGATGAACCTTTCGGTTCTTTGGATGAAATAACAAGAAATCAGATGAATAGTGAGTTAATGAGAATCTGGAATGATGACAGTATGAGTTCCACAACAATCGTTTTTGTTACTCATTCAATATCGGAGGCCGTATTCCTTTCCGATAAAGTTTTAGTAATGTCCCAAATACCGGCTAAAATAAAAGAAGAAATTGAAATAAATATTGAGCGCCCCAGAATTGAAGAGATTAAATCATCGAAAGAATATCTTGGAAAAGTTACCCGATTAAGAAATCTTTTAAGCGAAGATCTTCATGAACTCCAGATTTAAAGAATATTTGTCTCCTTTCATCTTTTTTTTGATTATTTTTGGGCTATGGGAACTCTTGGCAATTAACACTTCTCTGCCGACCTTCTTATTCCCTAAACCAACAGGAATTATAACTGAATTATTCAGAAGATTCCCTTATTTTATGGAACATCTTTTGATCACTTTAAGAATCGCGTTATTGGGTTATATCATTGCCAATATATTCAGTTTTTTAACGGCGATTATCTTCGTGCATTTCAAGAAAGTAGAACGTATTTTATATCCTTATATCATCGCATTGAAGATAGCTCCAATCTTAGCTCTCTCTCCTTTCATTGTTCTTCTTTTTGGAATCGGTGTTGTCTCCAAGATCATTATAGTAATTATTGTCTGTTTCTTTCCTTTTTTGGTCAATGTCGTCAGTGGATTGCAAATCACCGACCAAGCCAAATTAGATCTTTTTCATTCACTCTCCGCCAGTAAAAGTCAAATATTTTTTAAATTAAGATTACCGAACTCTCTTTCTTATATCTTTCCAGCACTTAAACTGACGTCAACTCTTGCAATAACGGGAGCTTTTGTGGGTGAATTCATCGCCAGCAATAAGGGTATCGGATATGTCGTCTTAATCGCAACAAGAACTCTCAAGACAGAGACCGCATTGGCTGCAATAACTCTTATAGTCGTTACCGGAATAATACTTTTTACTCTTATTGATCTTTTGGAAAAGAAGATTCTCTTTTGGCAAAAACCAAATTAAAACAGTGCATCTTTTTGCACTGTTTTTAAAAATATCAACTCGAGATTATTTCTTTTTTGTCGATTTCTTTGGATTGCTCTTTTCTATCTTTGGCCAATGAGCTTTCAATCTCTTTGAAAGCCTTTCAACCTCTTCTTCACTGACGCTCTTCATCTTCTTATATTTCTCAGAGACTTGATCTATAATCTTGTTGTAAGCCTCTCGATTTACCTCTTTGGCTTTTTCTATCTTCTCTATCACTTCCCCTTTCATCTTTAACATCCATCCTTTCAGTTTCTTCCTATTCTTGTCGCCTTCCGGTCCATAGAGAAAATATCCGACCGCAACAGCAGCAATCGCCAAGCCTGTTACAGCCACACCTTTGATAATTCCGTCTTTTTTACTCTTTTTATTTTCAGCCATAATTTTATTTTTTTGGTTTACGACCTTTCTTTGGTTTAATTATATTTTCAATAATGGAATTAAATAATTTAAAAATCATTAAAACGCTTGTTTTAGCTTCTTTCCTCACTTCATTTGCGTCATCTCTTATCTTATCGGCGCCGATTGCAATCTTTTCCACTTGATTATTTATCGTGGCGGAAATTGATTTAATGTTCTTTAAAATTTTATAAGAAAAGTATGCAATAATACTTGTCAAAATCAACCAAAAGAAAGTTAAAATTATTACCGATGCTCCTGTAATGAAAAAGAAGATATCTGATTTCAAAAACGTTTCCATATTTTTAGTTAAAATTTTAGTTGCTTGAGGTAATTTTAAAACAAAATTGATAATCCGTCCAATCTTCAATTAATTTTCTTAAAATATCAACGATTATCAACTCTCTTTCCAAACGTCATAGAAAGAGATATTCAACTATTAAAATCTGATATCTTGCTGATTGATGTATCTCAATGTTATTGATCTTTGACCTTTATTATCTTGATAGCCTTACCCTTAACCAATGCCTCGGTAATCTTTTTTCGAGCCGAAACCACTATTCTTTGAAGAGTGGCCTGAGAGATTCCCATTTGAGAAGCGGCCTCCCTTTGATTTAAGTTCTCTAAATCGCACAAACGTAAAGATTCCAATTCATCTACCTGTAACTCAACCTCATCCAATGACGATAGAGGTATTGCTTTGGGCTTAAAATGAATCGCTCTCGGACTAAAAGATATTCTTCTCGGTTTAAGAGGTCTTGCCATGTCTATTTTCTAACTAAACTTACATTACAATTTGGACATTTCAAAAGAGAACAAGCTTCACCCGATCTATGCGAAACTTCATAACTACATTGAGAACAAACGCAGAGACCGCCGGGTCCTTTCCCTTCCGCCCCTTCCAATTCATCCATAAACCTCCCTTTTCTTTGCCAACCAAAGCCTCGCCCAAAAGGTGGTCTGTAAAATCCTGTTTTAGTTTCATGGCTTGCGATCTCTATGGAGACGTATTTAAGAGTCTCTATGTTACTCATTAAATCTTTTCTTAATCCGTCGGATATTTTAGTCGCCTCTTCAAGATTTAAATCTTTTGGAAGTTTTATCTCTAATTCGGCCGTTATTATTGATCCTTTTTTTTGAGTTTTAAGTGAGGATAATTCTATCTTTTGAAGATCGACTATTTTCTTGATCTCTTTTTCAAATTCATCTCCGGCGGAAACATCAAGTAATGAGTCAATCGCCTCTCTCCCCAATGAAAATGATTCTTTAATGATATAGAGTCCGATAAATAACGCTAAAAGAGAATCAATGGAAACCCAATATTTGGTCAAGAAGAGTCCGACAAAAACCGCTAACGATGCAAAAACATCAACTCTGGAGTGAATTCCATCAGATAATAACGCGATAGAGTCTTCTTTTTTTCCAAAGTGTATCTTAAGGCGTGCCATTATCTCATTGACAATTGCTGAAAAAATCATAACTCCGAAAGCTAAAAATCCGAAATTAATTTTTTCCGGATTTAAGAAGCTTTTATAAGCTTCCCAAATTATCCCCAATCCGGTTATCAAGAGAATCAAAGTGATTATAACTCCAGCCAGAACTTCAAACTTATAATAACCATAAGGGCGTTTCTTATCTTCCGGCCTTTTCGATATTCTAATTCCGACATATCCAACCGCAGAAGAGAATATATCCATGAAAGAATGAAGCCCTTCGGCCAAAATTGCAATTGAACCGGAAAGAAAACCAACACCGATTTTACCTCCCGCTAGAATTGAATTGGTTAAAATTGATACTAATGCGATTTTTTCTTTCACTCTATTTTTCTATGATTTCATTAATAATATTTTTAAAAATTTTCTCATATCTTGAACTAACTTCAGAGATTGGTTTCATCTCTATCGTAGATCGAACAAAATCTTTCCTGTAAGGAATTTTACCTATGATCGGAATGTTTTCTTTTTTGGCGAATTTTTCAATTTCTGAACAGAAACCTCTTTCAAGATTAAATTTATTAATCACTATCCCGTGATTAATTTTGAAATGATTGGCCAAGTACAAGACTCTTTTAAGATCAAACAAGGCGGAAGGCGTAGGTTCTGTCACAGCAACGATATAATCAGTTCCGATCAATGAAGCGATAACCGGACATCCGATACCGGCGGGCGTATCTATGATAACAAGCTCCGCTTTTATTCTTTCATTAATTCGATCCGCATGCTCTCTTAATTCGGCCACCACCTCTCCCGAAGCAAGTTCCCCCAATTTAAGTTCTCCAGAAACCAGATTAGCTCCGTAATTCTTTCCGGTAAAAACCGTGCCTATCTCTTTTTTTGATTCAGTTATTGCTCCAACCGGACAAGCAATCATGCAGGCTTTACATCCGATACAAAGATCGCTAACAAATGCAGGGTATCTACCTTCTGCAAAAGCAATGGCGTTTTGTTTGCAAGAAAGAGCGCACTTACCGCATTTTATGCATTTTTTAAAATTCCACTTAGGAATTGTTTGATAAACGATTGAACATCTCTTTCTCTTTATTGAAAGCAGAAGGTGGTCATTCGGGCATTCGACATCGGCATCCACCAGCATAACCTTTTCTCTTTTACCCGCTTCCACGGACAATGATACAGCCACCATCGATTTTCCAACTCCGCCTTTACCTCCTGTGATCGCTATCTTCATGACAGAATACCCTTTCTTTCCCTTATGGTTTTAATAAAGATAGAGAGTAAGAAAAAGAGGGTGTTGATTATGATTATTAAAGGTCCTGCTAAAAAGCCAGTAGCTTTGAAAAGCAAGATTCCAAAAAAAGCTGACATTATCCCAAAAAAAACGGAATAAAAAAGATACTGAGAGAGATTCTTGCTTAAGTTTCTGGAAGTGCAGACCGGAATGGCAACCAAGGCGGCCGTTAAAAGACCTCCGACCACCTTTACACCCAGTGCTACTATGGTTGCAACAGACAACAGATACAAGAAATTATATCTCTTAATATTGACACCTTCCGCTTTTGCCAAGTCTTCCGATATATTGATCAAAGTAATTTTGGAATATATCTCTCTTACAACCAAAATAACAACAACGGATAAGATGACCGAAAACAGAACTTCATTACCACTCACTTTTGTAATGTCTCCAACTAAAGCCGTCTCCGCTTGATCTATCGGCAAGAACAAGAAAGAAAAAGCTACTCCCGAAGCAAAGACAACGGCTGTCAGCGCCTCCATTGGAAGTTTTGTTTTCACTTCCAAAAACCATATAAGAACAGCTCCTAAGAAAACAAAAGGGAAAGCTCCGATGGAGATATCAAATCCATAAACAAGAGCTATTGCGATTCCGGGCAAAGTCAGATGACCCAACGGTCCAGCTGCTAAAGCCATCTTCTTTGAAAACATCAATGTTCCCAAAAGTCCGGCTGCTCCTCCAATAAAAATAGCTGCCGTTAAGCTTAAAAAAAGTTGATCCATCTTCTTTTAGTCATTATGATGTACATAAAACTTAACTTCCTCTCCATAGAGTTGGTATAACTTATCTTGATCAAGAACTTCTCTTGGAACTCCTTTACAAACTGAAGATCTGTTTAAGCAGATAACGTAATTGGAAAATTTAAATACCACACTAAGATCGTGGGTAATGATAAATATCGTCAAATCTCTGTCTTTTCTTATTCTTTCCAACAGATTATAGACAGTCTCTTCGGCAACAATGTCTATCCCTGTCGTCGGCTCGTCAAAAAACAAGACATTAGGATCTTTTAAGAGAGCCCAAGCGATCAATATTCTTTGAAATTGCCCCGAAGAAAGATCTCCGATCTTTTTCCCTAAAAAATCATCCTTGATTCCGACTGAATTCAATGCTTCTTTTATCTTTTCTATCGAGCTCTCTTTCAGTTCAAAAAAGTCTTGAACGCTCATCGGTGTCTCTTTTATAAAAGGCAATCTTTGAGGGACGTAACCTATCTTAACACTTTCCTTCCAGTCTATCTTTCCGTTGTAGGGAAATATTCCCAAAAGAGTTTTTAACAAAACTGTTTTTCCAGCTCCATTGGGTCCTAAAATGGTTAAAACATCTCCTTTACTCACCTCAAAAGAGAGATCTTCTATAATCTTTCTATTATCTAATTTCACATTAAGATTCTTGACTTCCAATATAGTCGCCATTATCTTCTTAAGCTTTATTCTCAAAACACTCAACCCAATGTATTGGGATAAAAAAGTGTCTTAATCATTTTTTATTTATAAAACATCCAAACTGCCACTTTCAAGTTTTTCTAGGTTCTCTTTCACATCCTTGGAAATCGCTTTGTAAACCGTTATATTATGGTTCTTGAATTTTTCAATAGCCGCCGAACCAAGCCCGAAGACAATTACCGCTTCAACCTGATGACGTTTTAGAAAATCCGGAGGAGCTTCAGTCTTACCCTCTGCTTCCGGATTTGAGAGATAATCAAAAGTTCCCATATCGGTTTCACAGATAAGAAAACTTTTAGCTCGACCAAAATGATCCACAACTTGACTCCCCAATCCTTGCATTTCATCTATCGGTATTGCCACTTTCATTTAACTTCTTTTAATTTACCTTTATTAAAATCGTTTAAAAGATCTTCAGCTGATCCTTTTCCACTGTATACTTTTATCTTGAACTGGCTTAAAACATCAAGAGCCCTGGGTCCGATATTATTGGTTATGACAACGGATGCACCAGTTTCAGTAACTAATTGCGCCGCCGCAATTCCCGCTTGACCCAACTGACTTGCCACTTGATTCTCAATGATTTCAGTTTTAACTATCTCGCCATCTTTTATCTCAATGATGGCAAATAAGGGAGATCTTGCAAAGACCTCGCTAATCTCTTTTGCGAGGTCTTTGCTATTTAATGCTATTGCTACTCTCATCTTTTAATCCTTATTTCTTATCATTCAATTTAGATAAACGAGCTTCAATCTCTTTCAGCTCTCTTTCAATTTCTTTTTTCTCTTCTTTTAAGATATCCTTTTCCTCCTCTTCTGTTACATCTAATCCGTAATCGGTTCTCAACCCGTATCCTCCAAATCTTCTTCTGCCAAACCTTCTTCCCGAAAATCTATCTCTGCATCTGAATCCGGAATTCATAAATCCCGGTCCGTCATAACCGGTGCAATAACCTCTTCCTCTTCCTGTCGCCGGCCCAAAACCAGCAGGTCCTGTTCCATCTCCTCTTGGCATAGTTTTAAATAATTAATTGTTTTAATAAATCGACTTTACATCCACTGTTATGAATATAGACTCATAATGATTTTTTGTCAATGATTATAACAACTGAAGTCGATTCTGAAAGAGGTAAATTCCCCTATCGTTTGTATTGAGTTGAAATCTTAGGCTTGAATTCTGTTAAAAAGGCGACTGCCTATATAAAGAAGAACAAGGGTTATAAGGGTTAAAACAACGATATCCAAGCCGATACCAAAATGAGCCCCGCCAGCCAAAGTTGCTCTTATTCCATCAACACCATAAGAGAGTGGATTCATACAAGAGATGGTTCTTAATGATTTGGGTAATTCCTCCAGAGGAAAGAGAGCTCCAGACAAGAAAAACAGGGGCATTACCAAGAAATTCATAATCAATTGAAATCCTTGCATATCTTCCAATATAGACGCAATTGCGGTACCAAAGGCAGCAAAAAGAAGAGCGACTAGAAACATGAAAATCAAACCCAAAGGAATTAGCAGGAGGTTGTCAATTCTGAATCCGGTAAAGAAAGAGATGAATAAAACAATAATTCCTTGAAGCATAGCTACCGTAGCCCCCCCTAAAGTCCTGCCAATCATAATGTTAAAGCGCGAGACCGGAGCAACCAAAGTTTCTTTAAGGAATCCGAATTCTTTATCCCAAATAATCTCAATCCCCGAAAAGAGAGCTGTGAAAAGAATGCTTGTTGCAATAATACCGGGTGCCAAGAATTGAATATAGTTACCTCCTCCGGCTCTTTCGTAAATCGGTCCGAATCCGAAACTCATAGCCAAGAGGAAAAGAAGAGGTTGACCTAATGAGCCTATGACTCTTGCTCGTGATCGAAAATATCTTTTGACTTGTCTTAACCAAAGAATGTATATAGTATTCATCTTCCAAATTATTATCTTCTGCGAATCTTTTGTCGAACTCTCATACGATCAATTGAATTAACCTCCTCCTCGCGGATAACGTTACCCGTAAGCGAAAGAAAAGCTCCCTCCAATGAATCAGTTTTTGTTTCCTCTTTCAATTCATTTGAATGTCCTTGGGCAATGATTTTACCGTGATCTATAATGGCGATCCTTTGAGCCGTCTTTTCCGCCTCCTCTATATAGTGAGTTGTAAAAAAGATTGTCATCTGCTCTTCTTTGTTGAGATTTTTAATATAATCCCAGATATGACTTCGAGTCTGCGGATCCAATCCCAAAGTCGGTTCATCTAAAAACAATATCTTGGGATGATGAACCAATCCTCGGGCAATCTCCAATCGTCTCTTCATTCCTCCGGAGAAATTTTTAACAAGTTCTCGCCTGCGATCCCAAAGTTCAACAAATCGTAGCAGATGTTCTATCCTTTTCTTTCTGACATCCTTGGAAACTCCGTAGAGAACTCCGTGAAACTCCATGTTCTCTATGGCAGTTAATTCGTCGTCCAGGCTCTGATCTTGAAAGACTATCCCAAACGATCGTCGCGCCTCGTCTTTATCTTCAAGAGGACTGCTCCCATTTAACGATACAAACCCGCTGGTTGGTCGCAAAAGAGTGGTTAATATCTTAATAGTGGTGGTTTTACCCGCCCCATTGGGTCCCAAAAAAGCAAAAATCTCTCCTTTATTTACCGAAAGAGATATATCGTCAACAGCGGTCAATCCATTAAACTTCTTAGTTAAATTTTGAATTTTTATCATATGTTTTAATTTCGATACAACCTTGTCTTATCCTGATTTTATTATAAGCTCACTAAAAAATAGTGAGAAAAACTGGTCACTTACTTTAATCTTCAAAAAATCGCCCCACGGGCGATTGATTAATTCTAACTTATTTTCCATCAATTTTCAAGTGGAGATGTCAACTAAGATTCTATCCTTGTTATCAATTTTTTCAACCTCCATATTGAAAAAAGAACCCGCTTCACTTCGCCAATCGTTTGAAAAACCCCAACCGTTCCAACTCCAAACGGCAAGGTGCTTCCCTTTGCATAAATATCCCTCTTTATAATCTCCTTCGATTACAATCAGCTCGTTCTTACCGTCCCCATCGATATCGGCAAACTTAAATTCACAATTTGGCGCGCTAAGATTAGACGAACCCCAAACCAAATTCAAATCATTTTCATTAAGATCATAGATAAAAAAATGATTTCCAACTTTCTCGTCATCCTCTATCCAGAAGGGTCTTGATGAGCCAAAGCTTCCCTTTCGCCAAAAAGAGATGTTTAAATTAAGATTTCCATCATTATTGGAATCGGCGATAATGAAATCATCCACCCACCAATTATCCGGTGATCTCCAAATAACTTTCAAATCTTCTTCAATCGTCATTTTTCCTTTCTCAAGTGAATATTTTTCCAAAATGGAGTTCTTATTCATATCTGCCCTTTCTATCTTTAAAATATTGCTCGGCTCGTTCTTTTCCAAATAAATTGTCGGTAATGAATTCTCTTTCATTTCACCTTCCCAATAATAAAATCCTCTCTTTTCCAAAGGAAGATTTAATCGTTTTAGAATTTTGTTCGCTGTATCTCCGTCTGCAATTGCCGGTTGAGCCAAATGATCCATTCTATAAGGGAAAAATGATATCTTATTAATTTTATCTTTATTGAAATGGATCTTTGCCATTACACCTTCTCTTGTTTCTTCAGACCACATCTGATCAAAAACGAAATTACCCAAGCTATAAAAAATATAACCGTTTTTATACTTTTCCATCGATTGAACGACGTGAGGATGATGACCGATTACCAAGTCGGCTCCGGCATCTATTGCGCTGTGTGAAAAATCTATCTGTGATTTATTCGGAGAGTCAGAATATTCTATTCCGGAATGCATAGAAACGATAACGAAATCAGCCTCTTCTTTTGCTTTTTTTACCGCCGAAGTCATCTTATCTATTCTCATAAAAGCAGTTCCGGCCCTCTCTTTAACAGCTTCGCGCGTAGCGGGAACAACATCCTCATCGTTGTAAGCGAGAAAAGCGAATCTAATTCCGTTCTTTTTCACATAAACCGGTCTGTTTGCCTCTTCTTCGTTCTCACCAGCTCCTACATAACTGATATCGACCTCTCTAAGATACTTGATCGTATCCCTCAAACCCTTCTCTCCAAAATCAAGTGTATGATTATTGGCCAATGAAACAATAGAGAAACCGGCCTCTTTTAAAGAGTTCTCCACTCCCGGGTTGGAACGGAAGATCATCTGAAAATTGGGAATTTGTTCTCCTTCTATAATTGGAGTCTCTAAATTCCCGAAAGCCAAGTCTGAATTTTTGATATAATCTTTTACTTTCAGGAAAGGATAATTGACGTCTTCCATCCTTTTAATAATCTCTTCCACACCTCTTGAAAAAGAGATATCGCCAACAATAATCAAAGACACTTCTTGACTCTTCTGAGAGAGATTATTTCTTTCAATGAGAAGATCATTAAATTCATCATCTTGAGTCTCAAATATCTCCTTCTTCAGAAAGGAGAGGTAGTTGAAGGTTAGAGTAGCGACTGTGACAAGAAAGAGAATTGATAAAAATAATTGAGACTTCCCCCTCATCTTCACCTGTCAGTAAAAAGATTAGTCCACTCCGGTTGTGACGGGATTTCCTTAGAAAGATATGGATCGATCATTTCACGCCATTTTTTATCGGTTAATCTCTCTGATATAGGTTGTTCAAATTCGTAATAAGAATAGACTCCTCCCTTTGCAATTCTCAACTCCCCGTCAATCGGAACCACTACATATATTTCAAAAACATCACCAATTGCTTCTTCCAATACTCGTCCGTTGGGATCTGTCGCAACATCAGCAACAAGAGCTACCGGATTTTCATCCAGATAAGTTCTGTGAGGAGTATTTTGAAATGACGGCTCGTCTTTATTAATCTCAATCCAGAGATGTTCCAATTGTCCCCCATAAGAACGCATTAACTCGTAATCATCTTCGGATAAAGACTCATTGTTTAATTCTTTCTCGGATATCGTTTTGAGAAAGAGTGAAAGTTGTTCCATTATTTTAAGGTTCTCTTTCATATCGGAACTTAACAAATTGCGCGCCTCCAATCCTTCACTTGTCATTCCTACAAGTGAAGCCAATCGCGCATAGAGATAAGGATTTGGTTCTACATACCCTCTGTCGTCTTTTTCTTTGAGCTCAAAGCCACTGCCACCCATCTCGGCATAAACTTGTTTAGAATAGAGGATGGTGTCATGCTTTAGCTCTGTCCAACTTCCCAAGAAGGTATTAAGATCTTTTCTTTCCCAAGCTTGATTTTGCATAAATGATGGATAGCCTTCACTCTTTTTATTAAGTAAAGGTTGAAGTTGATAAAGCCAACCCCAATAGAGATTTTGGGTCCACGTTTTAGTGTCAAGATCAGAAGTGTATTCTCTTAATTTCAAGAGGTTTTCTTTATAACAAGCGTAATCGGTTTCCCCTAAATTATCCAAAATACTGAAAGCTTCTACCGAACCCATCGCAGCTGGAATATCTAATCCTTTTGGTAAACATCTGGCTCCCGATAAACAACCAGTCTTATCAAACTCATAAGATGAACAAGATGTAGTCTTATCTCCGACATCCCTATAAATAAGGCGTTGGAATATTGAGGCGTCAATGGTAAATCGTTGCCCCATAAATCGAAACCCCTTAATCTCTTCTTCTCTGTCCGACTGAATCGCTCCTTCAAAAATTGGTATTGAATTGATCCTCGGAGGCTCAAACTCTTTAATCTCTTGTGAGAATATTAAGAATTTACTCTTATCGTTTAAAATTTCTGATAAATTACCATCGTTATAGATCTGACTCATTAAATCCTCAAACTGATAGTAGGTTATGTCATCGCTTTTACCGACAAAGAAGTTTATCGGCTCATATATTCTATTCCATCGATTATGATTCTCTTCCTTATTAAGAGCTGCGGTGATCAGCATCGCCGATCTGATTTCGTCATCGCTTTTCATTCTGAATGTGAGTCGCCCATACCACATCATCGACTTAAAGTAAGCTTTAAGTTCTTCCGTTTTGTCGTAATGGCCTCTTGGTATGTATTGAGAATAATCTTCGTTTATCGACGATAAGGCTTGCGGTCCTTGGGGAGTATTGATGATTGCACCTTTCTCGTTTCCTATGTTCATTACCGGCGAAAAATCAATCCCCTTATGATTCTCAATAAGCTCTAACTCTTGATTAACTTCGTTGACAACGATTGACGGAATCTCTGATTGAGAATTTAAAAGACTGCTTCCCACAGAAAAGAATCCGACATTTCTCTTAGCGGCCTGCTCCCATTCGGTTCCTTCCAATTCTTGATATTGGCTCAATGATTCAAGGAGCATATCGGATGTGAGCTTTTTCAGTTCCGGCAATAATTCCTGTTCTTCCAATCGCCTTAGAAGGCCGGCGAAAACGAGATGATAATTATGAAGAATTGAATCGGTGGTGATAAAATTCGGTCTGAAATTATATCGATTCGTTTCATATAACGGGAAAAACTCTTTCCAATCGGAAGGCACCACCACAAAACCGTTTCTGGCAATCAACTCTTTGGCTTTACTGGAGAAATTAAAATCATTAATGTTTGATACATTACTTAAATCTTGGTTGATTGAGTAGGAAGGAATTTTGGGATCCACATCTACCGATGCTTCTTGATAGGATGCGAATACCGGGTTTGAACTAATGATCGGCCTTTCATCTTCTACTAAAGGTTCTTCAGTTACTTCTTTGGCAGACTTTGTTAATTTCAAATAAACGATAAAAATGGTGAGAGTTATTATCAAGGTTATCAATATGATTATCTTGATCTTCTCCGCCCCCCGTCTATTTTGTTTGTTCTTGATAGACTCGGGTATTAGATTTTCAATATTGTTGCTCATAATGAATTATTAATTTTCTTTTTCAATTATTTTGTTTTAACCTCCCAAAATCAATCGTTAATTTCATTAAACTTACTTAATCTGTCTCTTATTAATTGCTGATCTTTCTTAAATCGACTCATTTCATAAATCAATATTTCGCCTCTCATTTTTTATCTCAATTCATAGATCCAAAAACTGTCTCTCTCATAAAGAGTTCCTTCCGGATAGTGTTCTCTTATAAAATTCAATGGGGCAATCTCTTTATTCATGGTAAAGATGATATCTCCTTTAGTAAACTCCGTTAATTGAATCTGATTCGAGTCAATGAAGACGGCATTGTCGCTCCTTCCAACTGTTTTCTCAGTAAATTTAATTACTTCAGTCGGAAGATTCCCTTCACTTTTAATGACATACTTGTTGGTTTCAAGTGGCAAGTCGTTGAGCTCTTTTCCCAATTCATAAAATCTTACCGTGAAAGCATTTTTGATTTCGGAATTCTTCCCCCAGCAAAAGAAGTAAGAGTAGAATGAAGAAATCGTTATAAAAATCAACAACAGATAAAAAGCATTCTTTGTTAAAACGTTTCTCTTCACTTTTTGATAGCAAATATTGGCTCCTATTCCGGCAAAAAGATAAGCGAAAGGAATTACTCCGATGGTTCTCAATGCATGAGGAATTCCTTCTACAGTAAGAGCGGATGGCAGAATAAAAGAGAATAAAGATATAATCAAAAGAGATATAATGCCAATCTCATTTAAATTCTTAAAGTCTTTTTCTCTAAAAGCAGTAATAAGTCTTTTGATTCCCCAAGCAATTCCAATGATAAAAAACAATCCGACTATTACGCCCAACTGCGGAGTTCCTGGAATATTGTGTCTCAAGTTGCGATCACCGATAAAATTAAACATTTGAAGATGAATCGCTGTACTCTTGATCAGCTCTTTTATCGGACTCTCTTGTGAGAAAACCGAAACTCCCGTAGCTCTGGATATGAAATCTCCCGGAGTTTTAAGAAAATAGATCCCTATCGGCAATGCCACAAGGATCATTGTTATCATAAAGACTAATGAAAAATGCAAAAATCTGTTTCTCCATCCTTCTTTTATGGAAATAAACAGCCAATAGACCAGGGTAAAGGCTAAAGGAATCACTGCCATTCTGAAACTGATATAGGTGTGAAAACCCAAACCAAAGACAGCTCCTGATAATATGAAGTTCCAAATGTTCTTTGTGCGAATTCCCCGAAAGAAGAAATAGAGCGAGAATGTCAAAACCAAAGGAACCAATATTGCTCTAAAGCCTATCCTACTGAAATTTATATGCCAAAAAGATATGGATAAAAAGAAAGCCGAAAGCAATGCTATCGCTCTTTTACCAGACAATTCCAAGGAGAGGAGATATTGACCAAGAACAGTTAACACTCCGGCTAAAGCCGAAGTCAGTTTAAAAGACCAAAGACTTATTCCAAATATTGAAAAAGCAAAAGAGATTAGTAAGAAAAAGAGGCCTTCTCGTCCATGATTTTCGGGATAAAATACTTCAAAATTCTTTGTCTCGAAGATATTTACTGCGGTATTGGCATTAACAGCTTCATCTGGCCAAAGACCGGGAGGTAAAGAGCTTAACTGCCAAAATCTGAAAAATGTAGCCAATGACAAGATGATTAACAAGAGAACGATCGTTTTGTTTTTTCTCATGAGTTAGTCTTAATAGATTATCTGCTATTAAATAATTGGCTTTATTATAGCATCAAATCTTTTTCGATAGAAGCTTGAAATAAATCTATTAGATTCCTAATAATCTCTTATCACCTCAAGAAGAGCTGTTGCGTTATTATGTTTCTCGTCTTTTGCTCCATATAAAAGAGTGACCTTCTTCTCTTTCTTAATCAATTGATCAAGTCTTTCTAATAATTCTTTCTTTGTCTTCAGTTCTTTTTTATATCTGTTCTTGAATTCCAGCCATTTATCAGGATCGTGTGAGAACCACTCTCTCAAACTCTTGCTTGGGGCTATCTCCTTCAACCATAAATCTATCTTTGCTTTTTCTTTCGTTAATCCTCTGGGCCATAAACCATCCACTAAAATCCTAAAGCCGTCATCTTTATCGAAAAGATCATAAATTCTTTTGATCTTTAACATTTAATGAATATTCTTTTAATAACAGACGGGATAAAGCAACTCTTCTTCTGTAACAGGGTCAAGCATTTCAATCGGAGTTGACGGTTTAGGAACTTCATATTTTACCTCTCTATTGGTAGGAATATCCGCGTTATCCAACTCCAAAAGTTCCAAGTTCTTAATCCAGTCATCAAATCCTCTCCAAGAAACTCTGTCCGAATCCAAAGCTTTTTCGTAAGCTTTCCACCAGGCTAAACGAGTTCCTCCCAGATAAGCATGGGAAACCAAAATCATGTCCGAAGGGTTCTTGTCAATGGATCCGGTTACCACCTCGCTGAAATCTTCTGCAGTGGCTCCTCTCGCCCATAAACTGTAATCACACAAAGAACCCGTCCCCATTTCTTGAAAAGGAATATTTGAGACTGAAATTATTTTAACATCATACTCATTCGGCTTATAAACCATAGCTTTCTCTCCCGCCGTTCCTCGAGCCAAAACATAATCAATTCCCAATTGATCGGCTGCTTTAAGAGTATTTTCATCGTAGGCAAAATATTTACTTCCCAACACTCTCATCGGTTTGCCGGTTACGACTTCCACCGCTTCCTTGGTCTCTTTCATTAAATCGTACTGCTGTTCATAAGGCATGTCCCAAAAAGGATCGCCCGAGCAAGTTCCCGATATCTCGTGCCCTTCTTCGGCCAATCTCTTAAATTCATCACTATATTGATTTAAGAGATCTTCTTGAACACTTATTAGAGCTGTTAAATTCCTCTCTTTTAAAGCTTTGTCCCAATTATTAATACCTTCTACACTTTCAAACTCTATAAGCATAATAAGTCCGTTAATTCGATCTTCTATTCCAACTTCCACTTCGTTCTGTTTTTGGTCACTTAGAAGATAAGCGGCGATAAAGACTATTAAAAGAATTCCTAATACGATTAAAACTTTCTTTTTCATCCTGATTTTATTAATTATTTTTTATCTAAACTAAATAATTTTAACCTTTAGGTCTGAAAATGCAAATATCGCTCTAATTTCCCATAATTCTAATAGCCAATTTCTTTTAAAATCAATTCTCTATCCGATGATTGAGCAGGGTAGCTATTAAGAGAAGAACAGATACTACGATCAAAAATAAAAGTCTCGGGGTCTAAAAATACGACTTCAGGAATAAATATGTTATTCCATTAAAACAAAGAATCGCTTTAAAAGCGATTCTTCCAAAGAAAGATTAAAAGTTTTTTTATTCTTCCACTTTTTTGTAACATAGCCACCAATCAAGACATGTGAATTCCCCACTTTTACTCTTTTCCAGTCTCTCTTTTGCAGTATCTACATCTGTTGCCGGAGAAATGATTACCTGATCTCCGATGATCTCATTGTTGGGCCAATCGGCCGGCATAGCCACCTTATTCTTATCGGAAAATTGCATGGCTCTCACAATGCGAACGATCTCATCCATATTGCGACCCAACTCTTGGGGATAATAGAGTATGGTTCTGATCAATCCCTCACTGTCTACTACAAAAACAGCTCTTACCGTATTGGTTCCCTTCCCTGAATGGATAAGTCCCAACTTTTCTGCAACTTGTCCCGTGTCAGCTATAATTGGAAAGGTTATCTCAACATTAAGATTGTCTTTGATCCATTCTTCCCACTTGATATGAGAGAAGACTTGATCAACGCTCATTCCGATTAACTCACAATTCAAATCTTTGAATTGGTCATATCTTTTCTGAAAGGAGACGAACTCGGTCGTACAGACCGGGGTAAAATCCGCTGGATGACTAAAGAGAACAAACCATTTACCCGAAAGATCGTTTGGCAGGCTCATTTTGCCTCTGGTGGTAACAACTTCCATTTCCGGGAATTTATCACCTAACAATGGCATGCCTTTCTGTTTTTCCATATTATCCATCTTTTTATTATATTATTTTTTAATATTCTGATTATACCACATATTTCTTTTTTCACCTTAAATCAAAATTATTAATATGCCATCATTGCAAATTAATTCATACTCAATCTCGTTTTAATTACTAAATTTGATTTTTTGTTTGTGAATTTCTCGTTTCTATTGATGACATCGCTTTATTTACAGATATCAAAAAAATAAACAACACTAAACCAATGATAAAAAATTAGAAAGTCTAAACAAAAAGAATCATGGTTTTAAGGTTAAATCATTTTGTTATTTAGCAACCTTCTCGTAATAGGCAGGTTTTGAGGAACTGATTAACACTTTCTTTTGACTTTGCTTCGGTACGGTTTTGTATACAGGTGCGTTCCATTGTAAAACTCCGCCGTGATGAGAACACGCACCTCTGCCTGTGGCACAAGTTGGTGAATATGTACCATCTTTACAAAGAGTGCAATAACCTACAACCTCTTTATTATACGTCGTTACCGTCTCATAATCATACACTTCCGGCACTTCGGGATGGTATACATAAGAGCTGTAAACAACTCCTTCAAAGATACAATCTTTTATTATTAAAATACCGTCACACTCGGGTATACTCTCGTCTTTTTCATCGAGCAGATTAACAGTCTCTTCTACTTTGGCAGTTTTCTCTACATTGGCGGATTCCTCCGTTCTGCCGATCTCTCCCATATTCAAAGCTTCTTCGCTGACCGTTTCTTCTATATCAACAACTTCCTCTATGCTGATAGCTTCTTCTATCGCAACTCCATAACTTCCCAGAGGTGAATGATTTATGCTTGCTACGCTTAAAACACAAACGAAGCTAGCTAGAATGGTACCTATAAGGACTCTTTTCATTAATTATTTCATAACAGAAATCCGTTCTTTTATCAAATAAATTATCTTAATTTAGAATTCTATTGCAAGAAGAAAAAAACTGTGTTTTTGATAATTCTTCTTCCAATTTAGATAGAATTGTCAGATAATCCTATTTGACTCAGAGCCGTGTGTGAACTTAGAGCCGTGATCATGAACGGCTGGCACTCCTACGAAATGGACGCGGCCGTCAAAATGCTCCGCCACAAGTCGCCATTTGATTGGATTGAGTAAATCCTTTATATCTTAAAGGCTAAATTTATATTTTAATAAATGTGCGTCCTTTTTGTTAAATTTTTGTTCCAACGCTCCTATGATTTTATTCTGAGTTTCGGGCGTCCAATAAATTTTCAACTTCTTTTTTGCTCTTGTAATCGCCGTATAAAATACGTTGTGAGAGATTCTCTCTTCTGTTTCATTCGTAATAACAATTTTTACAGAATCGTATTCTAAACCTTGCGCCTTATGGATAGATACAGCGTAAGCAACCTGAAAAGGTACAATATCTGATGCAGAATCATCGTCATCTTCATCCGTACTCCTAAGCTTGTTAGCACTAAATCGGATGACAGATGTGGCTTCTTCAATGCTATCCAACAACTCCAGATCATCGTATCCTCGAATATCTAGCTCAGAAATCACTTTATCAATTTGAATATCAAATTGGATTCTTTCCTCGAATATTTGAATATTAAGTATTTTCCCTTTTAGATTGTTGTGGATTACTGATCCAAACCTATTGGATTCATTAAATAAAACAGGATCGTCAGTTTTGTATGTATGAACTCCCCACGCTACTGGTTTTTTCTCGTTACTTTCCTGTAAAAATCTATTGATGTTATTTATGCCATAAAATCCATCGTAGTTTAGACACAAAATTATTTCATCATCTTCGGAGTGTTTAAAAATTGAATCATCCAATTTACTCGAATATTTGTTTTGTGTTATGTGCTCATCAATATCTTCCTCGAGGTTTCGAACTTTATCCCATAATCTCAACAGGTCACTATTATTTTTTGCGCGCCAGGGGACGGTTAATTCAATTGCGGATGATTCTGGGACAAAACTCTTGGCTATATAAAACCAATTTCCAAATCGAATTGATTCTATTTGGAATATATCTCCGACAAGAATTAGGGCCCCAAAGGATGCCTTCCTAAGTATGTCACGCATATCTATATTGCTCACGACGCTACACTCATCAATAATTAAAATATCAAACTCTGTTCTTTCCCCATTTCCGTTCAAAAAACTTCTTATTGTTTTAAATTCGGTGTTTTGAGCAGTGATCCTGCTTCTTAAATTACTAACTGCAGAGTGTGTATTCGCCAAGTAAAGTTTTGATCTTTCATTATGAAATTTGGAGATATGCTCTATCAACTTTGTTTTCCCTGTTCCTGCAGCACCATAAATTAACGACACTTTGGAAGCCGTAAACATACCCCTAAGCGCTGCTTTTTTCTGAGAACAATCAACATCCGAATCCGGCGAGGCTAGCCATGCATTAATTGAATTCGAGTAATTTTTTATACCTGATGCCGATAAATCTTTTAACTTTCTAACAATTTCAATAACAGCGTTTTCGTATCCGGTAATGTAAACGTGATCTTTATATATTTCAAGTTTGCGATCCCTCTGGGTTTCAGTACCCTGGTAAAGCAAACTATTAAATTTATCTATGAGTCCATTAATATCCTCGAAATGATTCATGTCTTCTATCGGTGTGTACAACCATCCCTTAATTTCCGCGTTGCTTGTTATACGTCGAGCAAATAATTCATGCTCTCTACCAGTGTCATCTATACAATCTAACAGATCATAAATTACGGGAGTATGCTTTACGGGACAACTAGCAAAAGGCATTTCATCAAAAGGAATACACCCATACAGAAGATTTAGGTTTGATAATTTTAAGTTACCGTCCCTATTATATTGCTCTTTTATAACCCTATTATTTAGGTGGTAAAGTAAGTATCTAAGTACATTGGTTCCGGGAGAACGCTTCTGCACAAACTCACGACTTTTATCTAACAAATCAAGTATTCGGGCCGTTGTAGCCTTTTGGGTAATTCTATTTTTAAATCTATTGTAGTAATTATCGGGAAAATCTATTATTTCAATCAAGTTCAAACCATTTTCTGTTAAAAAAGACATTATTTCATCGTATTCTTTAGTTTTGCTGTATTCTTTAGAATCTGAGGCAAAGATATTTTCATAATTCTTAAATTCACACGGGCGTATCGAAACTTCCCAATCATCTATAATCTGTATCGGCATTCTCTTACCCGACACCTCAATGTAATCTCTGCTAACAATAAATTTCACTGCATAGTTCTCAATTATTTCCAATTTTGTAAAAGCAATAAGCCTATCAAACTTGCGAGTCTTGTCATCAGCAATTCTAAAGGTCACTTCATAAAATATTTCTTGGTTTACAAAGAAAGGTTTTACTTTTTGTATATAAAATCTTTCGTTATATCCACTGCTTGCCAGTCTTGATTGTGGTTCTTTTATTTTTTTTGCTATTTTTTCATAGTACTCATTGAGCGTCCGATCCGTATTTAATGGGAACTTATCGATATTATTTAAAACCTCAAAATTATAGGCTGTCTTTAAGAAAGATTTAATTTTAAGTAGATATTCATAGTACTTCAACATTAATCTTTCTGAAACTTCTTCGTCAGTCGCATAGTGTGATTTTGAATGTTGAAGAAATTTATGAAATTTACTCAAAAATCTTAAGTTAGCTTTCGAAGCGACGTAATTTTTTGCTTTATCCTCAAAAATCTCATAACTATATTCGGTTTCACCAGCAGCCTTGACGGAGATGGCCTCAACAAAAGTCCTTAGTTTATCCAAGATGTTTTGTGATAAAAATCCTCGCTGGTCCGCACTAAATGTATCAATTAGTTTGCATATTGATTCGTTAACTATATTGATTTGTTCATCTACTTTTCTCATAGCTCGTTTCTGCTTATTCTCCTAACCCTGGTTTCTTAAGATTTAATATTTGTATTTCCACAGGAACACCTCACTGAATCCGGCGTCTTTGGCGGCGTTGTAATTAAATAAAAGAGACTAGAACACTCTGGCTTTTGACAGAAGAACTTACTTACTAAATTGCGGAAAGCGGTAACTACGGGAGTAAAATCATTAACAGCAAAATTTGCCCATTCATTGTAGTGAATGGCTGGATTAACTTGCCATTGTTCAGCGTTAGTCGCGAGAAAAGAGTCGCCAAGGCTCTTTTCTCGAGCCTTAAGAGCTTCGGCTATATCAGTTGTTTTCCAAGCTTCAGCGGTCTTTGCGCCATCAAGCATAAGATCACGAAAATGTCGGATAGCCGGAGCAAGCATGTCTCCCAATTTATAACGACCATCACCTCTAAACTCAACTCTTACATGAAGACTATCACATACCTCTCTAAAAACATACTCTAGATAATAACGAAGCAGGCTGGCAGCCGTACGAACATCATTTGTTTTTAATGCGTTATCTATTTCAGTCCACACATCGCGCGTTTTCCATTCAGCTGGTCCATGATCGGGAGTCCAATTACTAAAATGAGTGGCGTTGATAGGTTTAATGAGGCCGGCTGTTGTCATTAATTTTAACCAAACTTCGTCGTGTGTTGTGAGAATAAATTGTGTATTTGGAAAATACTGTTTTAACAAATTACAGACTTCACGACGATGGACCGTATCAACCGACATCAAGACGTCATCAAGCACTGCAAACCTAAAATTATTCCCTTGCAATTTTTTCATCAACGCCAAATACAGACAGAGACCCATTGCGTCTTGATGACCTTCGCTGTGATACGCGCCCGGAGGAAAATGCCCACGACCATAAAAATCAACATCAAAACCTAACTTACCAATAGATGGAGTGAGTTTCGCAGTAAAACTTCCTTCGTCCTCGATATTAATAGCGCAGTATAAGCTCGAGAATTCGCCCTCAACATCCTTATAGACATCTTCTAATGCTTTATTGCTAACATCCGTATAAATGTCATATATCTTTTTAGTTAATTCAGCGCGTTTTTTTGCCTTATCAGCTTCGCGAGCTGCTTTTCTATAAGTTTCAAGACGATCTTGTGCTCGGATAATATAATCGCGTGCAGCCTCCTGCTGTGTAGGTTCTGGTATGGCTGTCACGGCCTTCTCAATATCCGCGATAATTTTTGTAATACTTTCCGGTATAACTGGAATTTTTTCAGTGGCAGATATTGTATCAGTTAGAGGGAGAAAGTTTTTTAGTGATTTGCGATAAGACGCCAGTGATGCCCGATAAGCTGCAAGAGATATTATGTGTTCAGTGGTGAAAACTTTTGCCAATTTTTCTATTAAAGTAATGGCGTCATCGACTTTGTCAATAAGTGAAATGATTAGCTCTAGTCGAAGTTCAAGTTCTGTTCGCGTTTTTGTTACCTCTTCAAATTTTTGAAGTTTGGCACGAATAAATCCCTGCAGCGTGGGCATATCCCATTTAGTGTCACAAACTGGGCAAGCTTCTTCCGTAACAAAATCAATAGCAGTTCGTAAAAATTTTTCGCGGGATACACTTTCCGTGGCTATTGGGTTGTTGCTTAAAATACTAAGTTTATCTTTCAAATCTAAACACTCTGTTGCCATTTTTTCGCTGGTAATTTTTTGCAATTCGTCAGAGCATAGTTTCAAATCTGCCAACGCAGACGTTTTATTAACCTTTGGGAGGGCTGCCACTTTTGTACTAGTTTCCAACCCATCATTAAAAGCCGTGGTTGCGGTTAAATCTACAAGTTGTGTTAAACCGAGAATAACGCGACGTAAGTTAATAGCTTCTAAAATCTTGTTCTTTTCTATGTCGGAAATTTCTAGAGCCTGCGCCAAACTTTCACTAGCTTGAGATTGTACTCTCTTAAAATCCTTTGACTCCTTATCATATGAATTTGAGATAGTTTTTAAATTACTTCGTAATTCTCCCACCTGATCAAGACGCAAAAGTGCCTGCACCTCCTCTGATCTGTTTCCTGGCTTTGATATTACATAACGTATAATTTCTCGGCGTGATAACACAAACTCTGGATGTCCATCAAACTGCGATAGAGCAGCAAGTATTTCTGGAGAAGTAGGAGTAATGCTTGGTGTAGTCGGGTTTTTAACATTCCTAACAAGCATCACTTCCTTATCAGCAAGCGATGATATTTTTAATACAACGGTAACACAAGCTTTTTCTGGGTTATCTCGACTATCGACGTGCGGAGCGTGCTTTTTAACCGAAATATTGCCCATGCCTTCACCTGATAAACGAGAAATATTCCCCGTTAAAGCAAACTCAAGCGCATCGACAACCCCGCTTTTACCCGTGCCGTTTGGACCACATATTGCATAATTTTCACCGTTAAAATCGAGGGTTAGATTACGAATACCGCGGAATTCTTCAATTTTAATTTTTTCGACTTTAATCATGTTTTTATATTTCCATTGGAAAATAACGCCGCCTTAAGTTCCTCAACTGAAACCCTACCCTCATCCATGAGAGTTTTTTTAAGACATCCGATAACTTCTTCCGACACTTTCTGGGTTCCCAATTCTTTTAAGAATTGATCAAATACTTGTTGCGGTACACTTATTATTTTATTATCTGTTTTATCTGACATGTTTTTGATTATTTAAAATAAATTGCTTTATCTAGTTTCTTAAATAAAAAATTCAGAAAAGATAGTAAATCTAGTGTTTCATCTCTATCAATTGGCCAATCCAACGCTGGCTCGTGAGCCTGGGGATTACGAATGGCTCTCATCAGCCCAACTGAGAGATGCATGACACCCTCCTGTTCATTCTTTTCCATCCTGGTTTACTGAGCATTAAGTTTAAGGGTTCCATTAAGCGCCAACACATTCTCCATTAAACGCGATCCATATTCCTGCGACGAGGATTTTTCTTGGACATCTTTATCGTAGACTTTGCAGCATTCAAATACCGCGTGGAAATAATTACCTTCGGTAAACAATTTTCTTGCGTGCTGATTAATTTTGTTATGGAAACGACGTTCATCAAATATCTTGGCGTTCTCCGGTATTGTTTTGGTAAGAGACGTTGCCTTCTCATTGGACTTCCTTAGCTTACCGTCCTCGCCAACTAACAGACCATAGAATTTAAGAATTTGATTTACTTGTTTGCAAATTTCCTCGTGTCTTTCTGGCACGGAAAAATACTCCTGAGGATCGCATAACTGTTGAATCAGTTTTGCAATGTTAAACGTGCCATAAGTTTGTTTCTGCATTGCCTCGAGCGAGGCATAAACAAAACGCCATTTGGTTCCGCCATCGTGGGTTATCTCCGGAAAACCAGCCTTGCGAAAAAGCTCGGTTATTTCCGATCCGGTGTAGTTATCCCCAATTATTTTAGACAGCGCTTCAAGCGCAGATAATTTGAATGGTTCTAATTCCATATTCACTACATTTTCAAATAATTCACTATCCACTTCCGTTTTCGTAAGATTTTCGGTATACTATGAATATATCACTTGGAGATAAAACATCAATCACACTTATGGCCATTCCGATAACAAAAAGACAAAAAGAAGTCCTAGACTTCATAAAAGGCTTTATCCGAGATAAAGGCTACTCCCCAACCTTAGAGGAGATAAGGAAAAAATTGCAGCTGTCCGCAGTGTCTACGGTGCACCAGCACATTGACGCTTTGATTGATAAAGGTTACATCAAGAAATTTAATAACCTGGCCCGGGCTATTGAGATAAATGATTTTAATGAAAAAAGGCAAAATAATTTTATTGAAATTCCCTTGCTGGGAATGATTGCCGCCGGTGAGCCGATAGAGGCCATCGAAATACCAGAGACAGTTTCAATTCCCAAAGAATTAACCGCCGGCCAGGGACGACATTATGCCCTAAGGGTCCGAGTCGTGAACAACGTTAGAACTATCATACAAGATCAAAAAAGACATGTTTGTCTCCCCAATCTGGAGAACTATACCAAGTTTACATTAATTAAAAAAGAGTGTGATTGAATTAAGTCTAAACGAAACACCCTTATCTCTCTTGCCCATAAATGAAAAGGCACCGCTAAGGGACAAAACCCAGAGAAGTGCCTTTTCGTAATGATCCTGTTCTTATTTTAATCGCTTAGCTATTTCTTGTCAACCCCTGCCTACCCCCTTAGTGTACTCTAACTTGCCTCTCAGGTTTTCTATAAAGTCTATTCTCTCTTTAGCTTTTTTTCGTAAAAGAATGGAGCACTTTTCTTTCCCTGGGCTTAAGACTGTTTTTAACTTGCCCTCTCCATAAAGATATTCAACCAAAGAATAGAAATCGCCATCGCTTGAAACTATCACAGCCTTATCATACCTATCAAAGTTAATCATCACTTGTAAGACCAGATCTGCATCAATATTACCCTTTGCCCTTCCACTGTGATCTTTGATGATAGGTTTAAAGATAAGCTCGTATCCGTATTTTTGTAAGTTAGTATAAAGTCTTTGGTTTTCTAGTAAGTAGCCAATAAAAAGATATGTCGTTTTAACTGAATATTTTTCTTTAAGATAGGTGTTAAATCTCTTAAAGTCTAATTTCCATCCAAGCTCCTCAATGCCCATTTTCAAATTTTGGCTGTCGATAAAGGCGTAATTATTTTCCTCTCTTTTCATGCTTGGATTATATCATAAAAGTAACAAAAAATCCGAGTTCTTAACTCGAATCAATTTTGCTCCGCGGGTAGGATTCGAACCTACGACCAACCGGTTACAATTGCCTCCAAATTTCTTTGAAGATTGGACTATATCATTTCCCAATATCTGTTGGGAATCGGGCGCTTCCTTCAGCTCATTTGACGCCAAAGTACTCCATTTTAGGATAGTCTCTGCACCTTCCTTGATGAAGATCAAGGCTTGGCTCAGGATTGCCTTATGTTAGATACACTTAGGTTTCCCTGAATTCACCCGATTTTTCAACCACAGTTACCTGTAGAAGCTGCAACTTGGTATAAAGCTTTGACTAAGAATGAAAGATATACCTCTTTACAGCCGGTCGCTCTACCACTGAGCTACCGCGGAATATTTATTCAATTATCAACGAAACAATCTCACTATAGCTAAAACAATGAAATTTCTCAATAGCCTTTAAGCTTCTTAACTGACTCATGCATTCTTATCTTTTCCAAGGACTTTGCTTCAATCTGTCTTATCCTCTCTCTGGTCACTCCAAAAACTTTACCCACCTCCTCAAGAGTATGAGTTACTTCATCTTCAAGTCCAAATCTCATTGAAAGAATCTTCTGTTCTCGAGGACTTAAATCAACCAAGATATCCTCAAGTCTTTCTCTTAACAAACTTCTGGCGGCTTCAAGTGACGGAGGAGCTGTCTTACTGTCTTTTATGAAGTCGGCCAATATACTGCTATCGGCATCGTCACTCACCGGAGCTTCCAAGGAAGCCGTTCTTTGGAATATTTTTGTAATATGGTTAACTTTGTCCACCGGCAAGCCCATTTCTGCAGCCACCTCTTCTGTTGTGGGTTCTCTACCCAAACTTTGTAAAAGCTCTCTTCTTATCTTGCTGTATTTTGATATCGTCTCGATCATATGAACCGGAATTCTGATTGTTCTTGCTTGATCGGCCAAAGCTCTGTTTATCGCTTGTCTTATCCACCAAGTGGCATAAGTTGAGAATTTATACCCCCTTCTCCAATCAAACTTCTCAACCGCCCTGAAAAGCCCCAAGTTTCCTTCTTGAATAAGATCAAGCAGAGTCAAATTATTGGATTTGCCAATGTATTTTTTGGCGATTGAGACTACTAATCGAAGGTTGGCTTGAATAAGCCTTGACGTTGCTTGAGAATCTCCTTTCTCTATCCTCCTGGCCAACTCTTTTTCTTCGTCCGCAGTTAAGAATGAAGTTTGTGATATCTCTTTCAAGTATATCTGTATGGGATCAACTTTAAGCTTCAGATCCTCCTTGTACTTCTTCTTGTCCGACTCTATCTCTAAAAGACCCTTTCTCTCTTTTATCTCAATTCCGTAAGTTGCCAGATCGTCAATCAAGAGTTCAAGTCCTTTGATGTCTTTTTCCATATTTGGGAATATCGCTATTATCTCCGACAGAGTAACAAATCCTCTTGATCTGCCTTTGTCAAAAAGAGTCTCCTTTCTCTCTTTGGTAAAAACTTCCACCTTCTTTGTTCTTTTTTTAGTCGCGCTTTTCTTTGATGACTTTTCAGTTACTTTCTTAGTAACGGGTTTCTTGGCTGTGATTTTCGGCGAAGTCTTCTTGACTGCGGTCTTCTTCGGTGTGGTCTTCTTGGCTGCAACCTTCTTTGATTCGGTTTTTTTGGTTACAGGCTTATTTGCTGCACCCTTTTTTGCAGTCAATTTCTTCTTTGTTTTTGGTTTTTTAGTTGCCATGTGTCTTTATAATTAACGATTTGAAAGAGATTGTGTTATAACATTAAATTCTTTGGTTAATTCTTCTATCTTCAGATCATCCCTCTTTGCTTCAGCCTCCCTTATCTTATTGCTTATCTCTTTTAACTTCTTTTTTAAAACCACCGATCGAAGCTCATTCCAACACTGATTAAAATCTTCTTCAATGTCGATGTCGGTTTCTTCGACCTCCATCTTCATAATCAGAAAATCAATAACCTCTTTCTCTTCTCCTTTTGTCTCGTTTGATTTAAGAGCTTTGATTATCCTCTGCCCTTTTTCAGATAAAAGTTCTTCTTCGGTAAACTCTTTTAAGAGTTCAGAGTGAGCTGAAAATATCATCAATAACCTCTCTTCGATCAACTCTTCTCTGCTTCTTGTAATTTTTGGAGCGGGAGAATGACTTCTGTAAGGCTCATCTTTTTTTATCTTGCCCATTTCGGACAAAACGTCTTCCTCTCTTACTCCCAATCTATGAGCCAACTTCTGAACCCAAGAACCTCTCTCTATGTCATTGAATATTATTGCAATCTTCGGCAAAAGCTCCGACGCTATCTTTTTCCTGTCTTCGGGATCAGAGGGATCTTTATCTGAAAAAGCCCTTTCAAACCTGAAATCCATTATTGATATTGACTCTTTGACTGATCTTATCCAATCTTCTGGATTTTTTAAGATCATATCGGCTGGATCAAGTCCCGGAAGCAGTGACGCTACTTTAACGTTAAAACCTTGAGCAATCGCCATATCAACGCCTTTGTCAGTAGCTGATCCTCCCGCTTCATCCATATCAAATGCGGTTACAAGGTTATCGGAATATCTCTTTATCACAGCAAGCTGATCTTCCGTCAGTGCCGTCCCTGATGTCGATACGGTATTTGTAAGTCCAGCTTTATGAGACATTATCACATCAGTATATCCTTCGGTTAATATGCAAAAATCATTCTTCCTAATATCTATCTTGGCTTTATCTAATCCGTAAAGAACCTTGCTCTTATTGTATAAGATTGTGTTGGGGGTGTTCAGATACTTGGCCTCATCTCTTTTCTTGCCGTCTTCTTCAAATAATCTTCCGCCAAATCCGATCGGTTGAGAGCTAAAGTCAAATATCGGAAAGATAATCCTACCCCTGAACCTGTTAAAGTGTTTTGAAGATCCTTCTCTTCTTCCGGCCAAGCCAGCCTGCATGACTTCTTCACCCGAATAACCCTTATCGCGAAGAAATATGATTAAATCATCCCAGCTGTCGGGAGCATAACCTATTCTCCATAACTTTATCTCATCTTGTCCTATTCCTCTCTTTTTAAGGTAATCTGTAACATCGGATCTACTCTTTATCTTATCTTCGTAGAACCTATTGGCCCATTCACAGATCTCATAGACTCTTTGCCTCTCCGATCTGATCTTAGGATCTTGCTTCTTCAACTCAACTCCTGTTTTAGCGGCTAAAATCCTTAGAGCATCGGCAAATTCGACGCCCTCAATCTTCATAACAAAGCTGAAAATATCACCTCCTTCCGAGCAAGAGCCAAAGCAATGCCATCTCTGACGTACCGGATTTACGAAGAAAGAAGGTGTTTTTTCGGAGTGAAAAGGGCAGAGAGCACGATAATTTACTCCCGCTTTCTCAAGTTTAACATACTCTCTTACAAGATCCACAATATCGAGTCTATTTCGTATCTCTTCTATTGGGGAATTGATCATCTTATGTTATAATCAAGGCAATCCTCTACTCATTAACCAGATCGCCTATGACGCATCTATTATAATCAATTTTTATCTTTTTTCAAATAAGATGATGACTGTTTCGTTAAAGAATATAAAAAAACTAATTCCGAGCTCTAAAAACTTAAAAATTCTGATGGTGGCCACTGAAGCGGCCCCGTTTGCCAAGGCTGGCGGATTGGGAGATGTGGTCCACTCTCTATCTTTAGCTCTTAGAGATCTCTGTCAAGACGTTAGAGTATTTATTCCTTATTATGGCACTATCAGCAGAGAAGACTACAAAGTTACGGATGAGATTGAAAAATTGAAAGTGCCAACAGATCAATCGGGAGATAATTCATTTTTAATCTGTGCCGTTAAAAAATATGTCGGAAAAGAGTCCGCTCCCACCTACTTTTTGGAGAATATGGAGTATTATGAACAAAGAGCAAATGTTTACGGCTATTCCGACGATCATATAAGATGGATTTTGCTCTGTCGCGGAGTTATAGAATTTCTTTTGAAATCTCCTTGGAAGCCCGATGTAATAGTGGCATCAGACTGGCAGACTGGTTTAATCTCTAACTATCTTAAAACCAAGTTTAAAGACGATCCCGATCTCTCTAAAATAGCAACCATATTCGCTATTCATAATATGCAGTATCAAGGAATGAGCGATTTCAAGTTTATGCCAGAATCGGAGAAAGACGCCGGTAAAGAAGCTATTCCTGAATTCTTTAATCCAAGGCTGGTCAAATTCAATTGGCTTCTTAGAGGGGTCCTTCATAGTGATTTAATTACAACGGTAAGCCCCAATTACGCAAAAGAGATAATGACACCGGAGTTTGGAGAAGGACTAGATAAGATCTTTAAAGAGAAAAGAGACAAGGTATATGGAATATTGAACGGAATCAGCCAAGATCACAACAGCCCGGAACTTCCCTCTTTGGTAAAAACGATATACACATCCAGAAACATATCGGGTAAAAAAGATAACAAGATATTCCTCCAAGAAAGATTCGGGCTCCCTCAAGATCCGAATCTCTTTTTAATGTGCATGGTTACCAGGTTCACCGAACAAAAAGGGTTTGATTTGTTTGAAAAGGCCGGTGAACCGATATTTAAGCATCTTCCGGTACAGATGATTGTTGTCGGTGACGGAGAGGCAAGATACAAAGAGCTGATCAAGTCTTTGTCAGACAAGTATCCTGATAAGATAAGTTATTCTTTTCATTTTGACCCGGATATACCTCATTTAATATTCAGCGGGTCCGATTCTCTACTTATGCCGTCCAAATTTGAGCCTTGCGGGATAGCTCAAATGCAAGCGATGAGATACGGTTGTGTCCCGATAGTAAGAAAGACCGGGGGTTTGGCTAGTACAGTCAAAGATTATGACCCCGCCAAGAGAACGGGAGATGGTTTTGTCTTTAAAGATTACGACCCCATGGCTTTTTTTGCTTCAATCGTTAGAGCTACCACCCTCTTTCAACTTAAAAATCATTGGAACCAAATTGTAAGAAGGGCGATGAGAAGAGATTTTTCTTGGGAAAAGTCGGCTAAGGAGTATTTGGTTGCATTCACTCAAGCTATTAAAAATAAGAATTCTTAAAAATGCATTGGATAAATTTTCTGCACATCTATCAACCGTCAGATCAAAGTAACGATATATTGGAAAAAGTTACCAACGAATCTTATCGACCTCTCTTTGAGGGCCTTCTTGATATTCCAAAAATAAAGATAAACATCAACATCAGTGGAGCTTTGACAGAACTTCTTTACAAAAAAGGATATAGTGACGTTATCGCCAATATCAAAAAGCTTGCTGAATCCGGAAAGTTGGAGTTTACCGAAAGCGCAAAATATCATTCACTTCTCCCTTTCCTGAAAGAAGATGAGATGATTCGTCAAGTTGAAAAGAACAGAAAGACCAACCGAAAATATTTCGGTAAAGTTTATGATCCCGTCTGCTTCTTTCCTCCGGAAATGGCTTACAGCGAAAAAGTCGCCAAGGTTATTGATAAGATGGGCTATAAAATGATCTTGATCGATGAGATCGCCTATAACGGCGGGAAGACCGCCGCTCCTTCAAATCACCTTTTTAAGATAGAAAAAACCGACTTGATAGCGGTTTTTAGAGAGCGGCGAGTCTCTAACTCCATCATGAGCGCCATAGTGAGAGACAAGAAGGATTTTTTACATCTGATAGAAGACGACCTTGATAAAGAGAAATATATCTGCACTGCAATGGACGGAGAGACTTTTGGTCATCACAGGCCTTCGCTTGAAAAGACTCTTTTCAAGATTATGGGAGCCACTTCTCAATATCATCTTTTCTTTTCTGATCTTTTAGATCATTTTGAGGTATTAAAAGAAGTTAACCCAGTAGCTTCAACTTGGGCATCAACAGTTGAAGACATTAAAAAAAATGTTCAGTTTTATTCATGGAAAAATCCGAAGAATAAAGTTCATCGAGTACAATGGAAGCTTCAAAATCATTTAATCGATGTTGCCAGAAAAAACAAACTGTCCTCTTCTCTAATGGAAAAGTTGGACCAATCATTGGCGTCTGACCAATTCTTTTGGGCATCGGGAGAACCGTGGTGGAGTATTGAAGTGATTGAGAGAGGCGCCTGGGCCACTCTTCAAGTTCTTAAATCAATCCCGGACATATCAAAAGAAGACTTGAAAAAAGGTGAAGAATATTACAAGGAGATTCTCTTAACCGCCTTTTGGTGGCAAAGAAGCGGAAAGATAGAAAGTATGGCAAGAAAATACAGAGAAGCAGTTCGAATCCCATTTAAAGAAAGAACTTTGGAGGTTGGAGGTGAGAAGGTTTACAACAGAATAGTTTCACTTATGGAGAGGGAGATCAAGAAAGCAACGAGAGAACAAAACTTTGAAAAAGCGATACTTTGGAGGGATGCCATTTGGAAATTAGATACAAAAAACGACATCTATGATCTTATGCATGCCGTTGATCGACTTCGACTGGATCTGCCAAGCGAATTCAAAGAGATAGATCCGGAATTAAACAGATTCTTTGGAAAATACAAAGAAGAGTATGATAAGATTAAGCCGGGACAACCCGAAGAGAGAAGAGCTTAATAGGATAAACTCAGAGAGATGACAAAAAACAAGATACTTTTTGCCGCGGCAGAATGCGCTCCTTTTGTAAAAGTCGGAGGATTGGCTGATGTGGTCGGATCTCTCCCTAAGGCTCTTAAAAAATTGGGAGTTGATGTTTCAGTCATTATCCCCTTTTATGAATCGATTTCAATTGATGAAAAAGATTTGGATATTATAAAGAGAGATGTTGAAGTTATTTTTGCGGGTAAGATTGAAAAAGTTGACCTTTACAAAACAACTCTTTCAAACAGTGACGTTCAATTGATATTGATATCAAACAAGAAATATTTTTCCGGAGACCCTTATTCGGGTGATAAGACGAGATTCATATTCTTTTCCAAAGCGATAATTGAGACGGCTGATCTGATGAACTTTAAAACAATTCATTGTCACGACTGGCATACGGCGATTGTTCCTTATCTTGCAAAGAATATAAAAACGATCTTTACGATTCATAATATCGCTTATCAAGGAGTCTTTGATTCAGAGACAATAAATCTCCTTATTGAATCGAATTTCAGTGATGAAATAAATTGTATGGAGCTCGGAATAGAAAACTCTGACATTGTTACCACAGTGAGCCCAAATTATGCAAAAGAGATATTGACACCGGAATTTGGTTTTGGGCTGGAGAAAACTCTTAATAAGAGAAAAGGTAGTCTCTTTGGAATCATAAATGGAATAGATCCGGATCAATTCAACCCGGAAAAAGACAAAGCGATTGTCCAAAACTACTCTTTTGAAAAAATTGACAAGAAAATAATCAACAAAGAAAGTCTTCAAAGAGAATGCTTTGACAGTGTCGATCTTGAAATACCTCTTATCGGAATGGTTACCAGAATTGCCGATCAAAAAGGCTTCAATCTTATAGAAGAAGCTCTACCCGAATTGATGAGATTAAAGCTTCAACTTGTTATACTGGGAACCGGAACGGAGTATTATGAAAAAATTCTGACAAACACATCAAATAAGTATTCGGATAAGATGTTTGTAAAAACGAGTTTTGACGATCTTTTGGCCAGAAAGATATACGCCGGATCGGATCTCTTTTTAATGCCATCTCACTTTGAACCTTGCGGATTGGGACAGATGATTGCAATGTCATATGGAAGCTTACCCATAGTCAGAGAAGTCGGCGGATTGAAAGATACCGTTATTCCTTATGATCAAAAAGGAGCAACCGGATTTACTTTCAATGAAGCCTCGTCTCAAGCTCTTCTTAAGGCCGTTAATACAGCTTTAGATCTGTTTAAAGAAAAATCTGCTTGGAGAAAGCTCCAAAGAGATGCTATGAGAAGAGATTTTTCTTGGGAGAACTCTGCCAAAGCATATCTGAATCTTTACAGATAATGTATCAATCTTTTCTTAAAACTCCTTCAAAATCACAATGGAAAAAGATTGGGTTACAAAGAAGGTCCGGAGTCGTGCTTCCACTCTTTTCAATTCGATCCAAAACAAGCGCCGGAATCGGAGAATTCAAAGACATTAAGCCAATCATTGATTGGTGTAAACTGACAGGTAACAGCATCGTACAACTTCTCCCCTTAAATGACACGGGACTTCTGTCATCTCCTTTCTCTCCGATAACATCTATTGGACTCAATCCGATACATATATCTTTATCAGAAATAGAAGGTGGCGAAAAAGAGAATGAACGTATCAAATCTCTGTTTCCAATGGAAAAAAGAGTGGATTATCGAGTTGGTAAGGAAAAGGTGAGCTCCCTTAAAAAAATCTTCAAAAAAGCCGATCTTTCTGGAGATTTTGAAGAATTCATTGATAAAAATAGTGCTTGGTTGAACGATTATGCCACTTTCAAAGCATTAAGAGATTTTCATAAAAATCAACCATGGTTTGACTGGGAAAAAGATTTCAGAGATTTTAATAAAGAGAAGGTTGAAATATTCAAAGAGAAATTCAAAGATAATATACTTTTTTGGAAATGGATCCAATGGCACTCTTTTAAACAACTGAAGAGTGTGAAAGATTATGCTCTTAAAAACAACGTTTTGATTAAAGGAGATCTGCCACACTTCATATCAAAGGACAGTGTGGATTGTTGGATCAACAGAGATTGGTTCAAACTTCAATATGTGGCGGGAGCTCCTCCCGACTATTTCTCCAAAGATGGCCAAACATGGGGAATGCCTCCTTTTAATTGGGAAGCGATAGAGTTGAATAATTTTGAGTTTATTCGGAGAAGATTGAACTACGCCGACAATTTTTATGACATCATTCGCATTGATCATCTTATCGGACTTTTTAGAACATGGATCGTCAGAGATTCAAAAGCAGTATCGGGATCGTTTGATTTAAAAGAGAAGAAAGACCAAGAAAGAAGAGGATATGCAATATTGAGAAAGATGATAGATTCATCTACAATGCTTCTTTGTGCGGAAGATATGGGGACAATTCCGTTGTTTTGCAGAAAGACGATAAAAGATCTTGGGATCCCGGGACTTGATATCGGAAGAAATCAAAAAAGATATCGCCGATTGGCAGTATCAACATTATCAACTCACGATATGGATCTTTTCCCCGAATGGTCGTCGAAAAACGATTTAAACGAAAGAGATGTGGACGAAGCTATGAAAGAGATACTATCAGCTCCGTCAATTTTCTCTATTCCTTTGATATTTGATTGGCTATTTTTCTCAGGAGATATTGATCGACTTAAAGCGCCGAAGTATAGAATTAACAAACCCGGAACGATCTCCGATAATAACTGGAGCATAATGCTTCCTTTCTTTGTCGAGGAATTAGTAAAGCTTCCCGGAAACAAAAAGATTCAAAGAATCAATCAATTAAGATCTGATTTTGGCAACCCCCTTGATCTGTCCGTTGGGAATTGAATGAGTCGTCCCTTCACTATCCTCAATAACAGTTCTCCTCAATGACATCTCTTTTACAACTCCTTCTATGCCGGCTATCTTAACTTTGTCTCCTATCATGTATTGATCTTCTATTATTATGAAGATACCTGAAATAAAATCAGTTACGATACTCTGAGAAGCAAGACTTACCGCAAGTCCCATAACGCCAAGTCCGGTTAACAGAGCTGCGATGTTGACTCCAAATTCAGGAAGAATCAAAAGAATCGCCGTTACAGATATAATGAAACTGGAAGTTCCACTAAAGACCGTTATTAGAGTTCTAATCCTATTTTTGTGATTGCTCTTGAATTTGAGGTGCTTATCAATGCTTTTAACTATCACTCGTTGCAAAACAACTTTTGCAATCAAAGCTCCGAGAATTATCGCCGCAACCCTTATCACGCTTTCAAGTAAAACGTTTTCCATAACGGGAAGATTAATCAACATATTCTTTTACTTTTTCTTTAAAAAGAGTCATTAGCTTTTTCGTTGCATCTCCAACTTGTCCGTCACCAATGGTGATTGATCCGACTCTGTTTACAGGAATGATATCCTTATTGGTCGCCGTAATGAAAGCCTCATCAGCGGATTCCAATTCATCAAACTTTACATCTCTCTCTTCTATATTCATTTGAGAAATATCCATGACAAATCGCCGAGTTGTTCCCATTAAAACTCCTTCTTTAGCTGTTATCAATGATCCGTCTTTTATGAGAAAGAAGTTACTGGTTGAGCTTTCAAGCACCAGATCACCGGAGGTGCACAAGATGTCAAAAAAGCCTTCTTTTTCTTTCTCCGCTTTGATCTTGATGGGGAGAATATAGTTCAACGTTTTGGCTTTAGGCAAAGCTCTTTCATATTCTATCGGAAAGAGTGCTACTCCGTTTTGATAAATGCTGCTATCAAGCTTAACAACTTCTTCGGCTATAATTAAAAAAGTTGGATTCCCGGAGACAAAAGAAAAACTGTCCGGACTTTTTCCACCCGTTGCAATTATTCTCAATGTTACATCTTTTTCGGGAAAAAGATTAATCAACTTCTCTATTTGGCTGACAATCTCTTCTCGAGACGGAGTCTTTTTGATCCCCAATATCATTAAAGATGATTCAAATCGATCAAGATGCCAGTCAAGCAGGAAGGGTTTTGAAAAGAAAGTTCTCAAGACTTCAAAAACTCCATAACCCCTCAAGAAGCCCAGGTCATCCACTCTTATTGATACATCGTCAAAATCTATTATTTCTCCGTTATAAAAACAATATTTTTTCATCTCTTATTTTTTAAAACTTAATACTTTATCTTCGGGAAAAATGTTCTTAAAAATAGATAGGTATATCGTAGCTGATACTATCTTTAAAAGCCCGACTAATACAAAGAGTGATTGAAATCCAAGAAGGCTAGCGATGATTCCTCCAAAAGCCGCCGCGAAACCGGCGGCGAAACCAACTCCTGTACTTTGGACACTCCAGGAGAACGCCTCCCACCCCTTATTTATATGTCTGGTAAATATTCCATACCAAGCTGGAATAACGCAAGCCATGGCCGCTCCTCGAGCAAACTCTAAAACAAATATATGCCAAGATTGAGTTGCGAAAAAATAACCGAACGGAACCATTGCCGCCGCATACATTCCAAAGACCAAAGCTTTAAAATCATCTCTTTCCCCTCTAATAACGTCAAGAACATTGGCTAAAAATGGCTGTATCGTTGATTTCACTATCCAGTAAGTTGCCACAGCAAAAGCTACCGTCTCTATCGTCCCTCCACTAATCTGTTGAGTGATAAATATCGCGAATATGGGAGAGATGAGTCCCCAGCCTGATTGCATAAAAAAATCGGCTATTATCAGTCGTATTACAACGTTACTTAATTTAGTTCTCATCCTTTACAGCATCATTAAGTTCTTTTAAAAGATCTTCTAAATTAATATTATGTACGAGAGCCGCCTCTTCAACACTTTCCGGATCCGACATCGGGCAGCCAACGCAACTTAATCCATACTTTAGAAAAACATCTACCACTTCCGGGTAATTTCTCAAAAGATCGCCTATCTTCATCTCTTTGACTATTTTCATTTTTATTCTTTAATTTCTTTAATTATCCATTCATCTTCCACTTCTTTCAAAAAATCAAGAAGAATCGGTTCATCTATTATCTCCTTTATCCATCTTAACCAAAGATCATGACGAATTTTACCTTCTTTTCGCCAATAATCCATTCCTTGAAGAAAGTTGACCATCTTATCCGCTTGTTTAACAAATCTTGACTCCGAGGTGACCATACCCTCATATTCCAACCAAAGTTCTTTAATCTCTTCTTTCAGGTTTTGAGGAAGATCAGCTATCAGCTTTTCCAACCCCTCTGACTCCATTTGACGCTTATCTTCTTCTTTCTTCCTCTTCATTTCTGGAGTAAATTCAGGCCATTTCTCAAGAATCTTTCGATTATTCTCAGAATCTTCAGAAAGTAAAGGATCATAAGGAGTCAAATCTTTGGCGTAAACTTCACAAAGATCGTGAACAAGAGCCATCTTTATCATCTTGTCAAGATCGACCTTATCTTTTCTTCTTCCCAAAATCCAAACCAAAAGAGCCAAATGAAAGGTATGTTCAGCAGTTGTTTCAGGCTTTTCAATATTATGAAGTAGCCAGCCTCTGCGATCTCTTCCTTTAAGATCTCCTATTTTTGTTAAAAAGTTAAAAACCTCCTTCATCTCATTTCTCAATGATTAGGCAGGGATTCATCCCTGCCTATAAATTAGTATAGATCAGATAAAATTGCAAACCGGCCACCTATGAGGTGAAATGATCTATCTTTTTTATCTTATAGACCGTCCCTATCGGAGATGAAATCGATACTTCTTCTCCCACTCTTTTATCAAGAAGAGCTTTTCCTACTGGAGATTCTATGGAAATCTTACCAGCGGCGGGATCAGCTTCAAGAGCCTCTACTATTAACAGCTTATCTTCTTGACCATCAACACTAACAGTCACCATCGCCCCGATACCAACTTTCCCTTTAGCCGGTCTTATCGGTTTGGTATTTTTAAAAACACTTTCCAATTCAGCCAATCTGATGTCAATTGAAGCTAAATCATCTTGAAAATGAACGAACTCAGGATTCAATTCTTCCGAGTGAAGTGCGGAAGGAGCATCATCTCTTCCTCCAATTCTAAGCTGGCGAGTTCTTCTTAATTTTTCGTACTCACTCTTAAGCTTTGTAAGTCCTTCAGCAGTTAAATAATATTTCTTTTCGTTCATCTTTTTATAAAACCTCCCTTTGCGGAGGGAGGTTAGGGTTCTTTAGTGTTGTGGATTCTAATCTCCCAGCGTAATCTAATCGAAGAAGTAGATGAGGGCCTCTGTTTTAGGGCTTATTCTTAATACGGGAAATTTTGTTATCCTTTCGACCATAATATCTTTTTTATGTCGCTTCATTCTATTACTTTTAATTTTAATGTCAACCCCTGTTATCTTAACAATTACGATCTCGAGTCAAAACAAAACCCCAAACTTCTTTCACCCCGTTTTCTTTCAATAATCGCGCACACTCATTCATTGTTGATCCGCTGGACCAAAGATCATCAATCAAGATAGCTTTCTTTATTTTTGTTTGAGAAAAAACGAAAGCTCCTCTTATATTGTGGATTCGCTCTCTCTTGTTGAGATTCAACTGAGATTGAGTCGTTTTCACTCTTTTCAAAAAAGATTTCTTTTTCTTACCCGCCAAGAATGCAATCTTATCGGCTATAAGACTTGATAAATCGAATCCTCTTTTGGCATTTCTTCTTGAATCCTTTGGAATCGGAATTATAACGGTCTCTTTATCTAAAAGAAATTTGAGAAAAAACGAAAATCTTTCTTGGTTGTTTTCAATGGCAAATACAAAAAAACCTATAAGCTCGTCAACGATCGTAAAAACTCCTCTCTCTTTAATAATTTCGATCGCTTTCTTAATAACTCCGTCGTTATCCCAAAGAGCGATAATCCCATCTAAATTACCTTTACACCTTTTGTGTTTTTTCCCAAAATAACTCGGTCCGCCACAAGAAGGGCAAAAAGGAATATTATCTGAAATAAAAAGAGCGCATTCTTCACATATGTAATGACCTTCTCTTGAACAAGTAACACAAAATCTGGGAAATATTATTTCCAAAAAAGAGAGGGCCACTCTTTTTAAAAATGACCCTCTTCCGTAATCAAACATTCGCGTTTGATTGATCAGGCTTCATCCCTCTTCTCACCTTTGAAAACTTTTATCTTACCGCATCTTTTGCATTTGACTTCCACGACTGAAGAAGCTAAAGCTCCTTTGAAAAGAAGTTTCCCGCAATCACAGCGGTATTCTGATAGTGAAGGCATTTTTTAAAAAGGAACAACGAAAACCCAAACCATGCCGGATAGTTTGGGGTTTCTTTGAACCTCTCATTATTTTATTAATCCTTCACATAAGATTATATGGAGTCTCATCAAGTTATCAACCTTGACTTTCCACACTACTTTGATTTTTGACCCAAAAACCTACTTCCATATCAACAAGACAGAAGTAGGTCTTTGAGAGGGGAATAGACACGATGAACTCAATCTATTCAAGCTTGCTCGAGTCGGACATAACTCAAAGGCACCTATTGATCTCCTTCATTGAAATCTATTTGTCCTTTAGAAGACCATGCTTCGCACCCCTCTCAAGTGAAGATGTTAAGCACGAAACCTCTTTTTGTCAAGATTGTTTAACAGCCACCACAAAGATGTTGGTTCCTCCTTTCTTTGACGGAATTTTGCCAAATTGAACCGGTTTTAGCTTTGATTTCTTACATATTTTAGTCAAACTATTGAGAGAGAAAGAATGAAAATAGAATTGATCTTCTCCTTGCCAGTTAAGTAAGACGTCTCCGATATCTAATTGAGACAAACCCAAAACACTACAAATTGCTTCTTTGACAACCATCTTTCTTCTTGCAGTTTTTTCCCAAATATCCCATACTGTAATCACTGTTGTTCCTTCGGGTCTTAAGACTCTTGAGATCTCGTCCAAGGTTTTTTGTCTAAACTTCTTTGATGGAATGTGATGGAGAATTCCGATTGCATAGACAAGATCAAATCGATTATTTTCAAACGGTAAATTGAGAACATCAGCGACTGCAAATCTTCCTTTTGAATAACTTTTTTTTGCTATCTCTATCAATTTCTCGGATGAATCGATCCCAAAATAATCGGCCTTCGGTGCAATCTTGTTATAAAATCTTCCGTTACCGCAACCGACATCAAGAACCTTATCGTCTTCCTCTAAATATTTATTGAAAAGAAAGTCGAGCTCCGTCCAAGAACCAATTCTGGAATTGGAAAATCTTTCAGAAACAACATCGTATTTCCATTTTACATCTTCTATTATTTTTTTAGCCAATTCTTCTTTCATGAATGAAATAAAAGAAACAATTAAAGATCTTATTCTTACTGAGAAACTTGATTCAACTTCCGTTGTAAAATCTCAAAGAAGAGTCATGAAGAGAATGAAAACATTTGCTCCAAGTAAAATGTCATTGCTGAAAGCTTATCACGAAATGACTTTTAAAGAAAAAGAAGACGTGGCTAAATCTGTCGGGATTAAACATACGATTCAAAGAGATGAAAAAATCAAAGAACTACTCATAACTCGCCCTGTCCGTTCTTTATCAGGAATAGTAAATGTTTCAATCCTAACCAAACCATACCCTTGTCCAGGTCAATGCATCTATTGTCCCAACGAAAAGGATATGCCAAAGAGTTACATCAAGAGCGAACCGGCCGCTATGAGGGCCGCCATGAATAAGTTTGATCCGACAAAACAGGTTAACGTTAGGATCAAATCCCTGTCTTTGGCGGGACATCCTGTTGAAAAGATTGAGCTTAGGGTCATTGGCGGCAATTGGTCATCTTACCCTAAAAATTATCAAACTAAGTTTATCAAGAGTGTTTATGACACATGCAATGGCAGGAAATCTCAAACACTGAAGCAAGCGCAAAAATTAAACGAGTCAGCTAAACATAAAATAGTGGGCTTATCAATTGAGACCAGGCCTGATTTTGTAAATGAAAAAGAGATAGAAAGACTGCGAGAGTTGGGCGTTACGGCCGTTGAGCTCGGAGTTCAAATCATTGATGAAAAGATATTAAAGGGAGTCAAACGAGGTCACGGTGTGGAGAGTATAACTGTTGCAACAAAGCTGTTGAAAAATGCCGGTTTCAAAATTTGCTATCAGATGATGCCCAATCTTCCTGGATCGAACATTAAAAAAGATCTCGAAATATTCAAAACTCTTTTTAATGATCCACGATTTAAACCGGATCACCTTAAGATATATCCAACTGTTACGATTAAAAACACAATCCTTTATGATATGTGGAAAAGAGGAGAATATACTCCTTATTCCGATAAAGATTTGAAATCTCTGATAAAAAGAGTAAAAACTCTAATTCCGAAATACGTCAGAATACAGAGATTGATCAGAGATATCCCCGCTCAAGAGATAGAAGCGGGAACAACTCTTTCAAACATGAGAGAGCTTATCGCCAAAGAATCCGAGAAAGAAGGCTGGTCTTGTCAATGTATCAGGTGTCGAGAAGTCAGAGGTTTCTATGATCCTTTGGATAACATAAATCTTTTCAGAGAAGATTATGACGCTTCCGATGGAAAAGAGATTTTCCTTTCTTTTGAAGATACTCGTCGAAAAAGAATCTATAGCCTGTTAAGACTTAGAATTTCAGAAAAAGCGATAATCAGAGAAGTTCATACTTACGGTAAACAATTACCAACCAAGAAGAGAAGAGAATCTTCGCCTCAACACAAAGGTTTCGGAAAAAGATTGATTGAGGAGGCAGAGAAGATTGTTGCGAAAGAGACGGATCTGAAAAAGTTATCCGTTATCTCGGCGGTTGGCGTTAGGAATTATTATAGGAAATTAGGTTATCGCCTTGACAAAAGCTACATGTCAAAAAAGATCAAATAAGTTTTCTTATAAAAAATATTGGCAAGCTAATCAAAAGTGCTAAAAATCCAAAAAAGATTCCTATCGCCAAAATCCCGATAAGATAAGAGAAAAAAGCATCTCCCACAAACTCAGTTTGTGATAGCAGGAAGAATAAAGCTAAAACAAAAACGAGAGCTCCGGCCGAGTTCTTGATATCTTTTTTAGAAGGACTAAGACAGATTGCGGTTGATATCAAAAGATACAGAAAAAGCCAAAAGCTCCAATCGCCTCCCCTGTTAATGATTGTCGATATTAATTCTTTCATTGCAAGGGGTATCTTTTCGAAAGTATTAATTGAGGTGATTTTTACTTGAAAAAGTCCCGATATCAACCAAAGAAAAGATATTCCACCGGCAATCGGTGCAAAAGAGATGATTAAACTCCCCAATAAAGGGATTTTGGGTTTACCGTGTTTGACATATGACCCTTTTGGAGAAAAGAAACTCACTTCATCAACCTTCGCTCCGGTAATAAAGCAACCGATCATGTGAGAAAATTCATGAAGCAATACTCCAGGGAATATAAGTAGCTGAAATTTTTGACTTGTGAAGATAATTGACCAAATTCTCTTTAGGAGAAAGCTTATTGTCACCAATATCAAAAAGAATAAGACTAATTGAATGAGATAATCTGTTATCATAGACGAGAATGTCTAATCAATCCGGAGCAAGAGACAATCTCTATGCCTTCTCTTTGTAATTCATCAAGGAATAGATTCATTCCTATGGAGTCTGAAGACATATGTCCTGCAATAACAACATTGATATTGGCACTCTCTGCTCCGGTACGATTCTTTTCTGAAATATGCATTCCGACAACAGTTCCTATTCCGACTTGTGATAATTTCTCATAAATCTCTGCGGCTCCTTCCGTTCCTCCCGTCATCTCGGTTATAATCTTACCGGCTCTGTTGTCAGGACCGCCTAAGAAAATCTTAGGGCCGGTTCCGAACAAAATCGCTTCCGAGTATTCATAAACTTCGGAGAGAGAATCAATCACGTCCTCGACAAAGATTGGATTGTCTTTTTTAATCTTATTGTCGACAAACTTGGCAGCCATATTGTCACACGGCGTATGAACGCAGAGCAGTGGAATCCCTAAATGTTTTGCCATGTCAACTGCCCTGTTGTGATTAGCAGACGCTATGCTTCTTGAAACCTCTTCTATCTTTTTTTTGGTAATCTTTTCCGCAACGTTAATTGGAACTCCATAGACATTGAGCAGATCTATTTGAAGTTGCATAACATCATCAAGGGCTGCTAAAGCTCTGCCTCTCGGATGATGAGAGATCATTAAATCAATGTCTTTGATCTCTTTGGCTAAGAAGATCTCGCTTCCATCAATATCTATTCCGGCTAAAATCTTCTTAACTTTCTTATCTGGATCTCCAAAAAGTATTCTGGTATCAGAGTAAGGGTTCTCCAATCTCTCAAAGTCAAACCACTTCCTCTCTTTATCACTCATTTTATCGTATCTTGCTTTTAGCCTTTCCTGAGAGAGCTTTAAGCTCTCGGTGCTTCTGAAATCATTTTCAACCCCTTTTGAAATTGCTAAATTATATATCTCTCTTATAGTCATAATTTTTTTTACCTACTTTTTCATAAAGAAGTCTTATCTTCTCTTCAATATCTTCTGGGAGATGGAAATCTCTCCTTATTTCTGACTTCTCCATTCTTATGAATCTTCTTAAGCTCTTTGGAAGTTTTTTGTTTTTAGTCATATCTTTATTCTCCTTTAATTACGGCCAAGGGTTTTAACTTAGCCACTTTCTTAGCCAATTTAGCACCAACAACAGACCCGATAACTTCGTCTATATCTTTATAAGCTGACGGGGCTTCCTCGGCTATCCCCCTCAGTGAATGAGACTTTATAATAATCCCTTTCTTGTTGAGCTCTTTAATAAGATTGCGACCGTCTATCTTTCTAAGGGCCGCCTTTCTGGACATTCTTCTTCCCGCCCCATGACAAACTGTATGCCATGATTCATTGGAAGTTGCAACTCCAGAAAGAATATATGAGGAGTCGCCCATCGATCCGGGAATAAAAACAACTTGCCCCGTTTTTCTGTGTCTCTCCGGAATCTCAAGGCTCCCGGGAGGAAAAGCTCTGGTGGCGCCCTTTCTATGGACTAACAATTTTTTCTTGACTCCATCTATCTCGTGTTCCTCCACTTTTGCTATATTATGAGCGACATCATAAACCAAATCAAGAGTGTGAGTTTTTCCAAAAACTTTCTCCCATGAAAGTCTTACATAATGCGTTATCATTTGACGATTGGCCCAAGCGAAATTACAAGCGGCTGACAATGCAGTAAAAAAATTAGACCCTTCGGTAGAATTGAACGGTACACAAGCCAGCTCGCGATCGGGAACTTTAATTCCGTATTGATCCATGGCATTAGAAATAATCTTGAGATAGTCTGTGCAATTTTGATGACCCAAACCTCTTGAACCGGTATGAATCATGATAACGACTTGATCGTTCTCTATACCGAAAACTTCGGCTGTCTCTTTATCAAAGACCTCAACGACTTTCTGTATCTCACAAAAATGATTGCCACTTCCCAACGTACCAAGCTGACCCCTGCCTCTCTCCTTAGCTCTATCCGAGACAAATTTAGGGTCAGCATTATCCATTCTACCCGACTCCTCGCAGTAAACTATGTCTTCAGCCACTCCATAACCTTTGCCAACAAGATAAGAGACTCCTTCTTTCAAGACTAAATCGAGCTCGTTCAAACTCATTTTTTCAGTTCTCCCTTTACCAAGCCCCGAAGGAACATTACTCTGAATCGCGGTGGATATCTTATCCATTCTGTCTTTTATTTCTTGAGCTGAAAGATCAGACCTTAGTAGTCGTACTCCGCAATTTTGATCATAGCCGACAAAACCTGGAGATATGGCGCCGTCCGGAATTGAAGTCGCTCCAACTCCACCTATCGGAGGTCCGTAACCTGAATGAATGTCAGGCATAGCAATTGCATAATTCACAATGCCCGGTAAGTAAGTAACATTAACTATCTGTCTTATCGCTTCTTCTTCCGTCTCTTCAATAATCTTTTCTGTTCCATATACCCGAGCCGGAACTTTCATCTTACCTGATTGAGGAATTTCCCAAAGAAAATCTCCTATTTTGTTTGGTTTACTAAACATCAAAAATTATTATTACTTCTTGAATACCTTCTTTTTCTAATATCTTTACTCCGTGATAAGTGGCGGCTTTTATATCATTTCTAAATCCTCTCACTTTAAATCCTTCAAAAATTCCCTCCGCTGTTGAATCTGAAATTCTTTTAAAAATCGATTTTAGGTAAATTGATCTCTCTGTCTGTGAAAAATAGATTGCTTCGTTTAAAAAATCGACCAATAATGATTCTATGTCAGTTGATTCAACCTTAAAGGGAATACTGACAGCTCTTTCTGTCAACTCCGGCAAAGCCAGTTCCGATAAAGCCAATAATGCGTTAGAAAAAAGTTCTTCTCTGTTTCGACCAAAAACCTTAACTCGTGAATCTGCGGTATGCTCCAATACTTCAAACTTGTTCATTAACTCAATTTTACCAATTCTTCTCTAGCGACATCCCTGTCATCCCAAGCGATCTTTTTACCCCCAGCGATACATATCCACGGTTCACAACCCTTGCCTGTAATAATAACCGAATCATTCGGTTGAGCCAATAACAACGCTTCTCTTATCGCTTCTCTTCTGTCAATAATCTTCTTCGCCTTTTCACCCGCTCCCTTGGCAACTTGATCTATTATATCAATCGGGTCTTCGTCATATGGATCTTCATTGGTTATGATCACTTCATCACAATATTTGGCAGCGATACTGCCAAGAACCGGCCTCTTCCATTTATCCCTACCTCCTCCGCAAGAGCCCAAAACGCAGATCATTCTTCCCGAATTGAAATCTTTTTTTATCGTCTGATAAACTTTTTCAAGGGCATTGGGCGTAAAAGCATAATCCACAAAGACGCGAAAGGGAGATGATGTGATCTTTTCCATTCGCCCAGCAACGCCTGAAACGTTTCCAAGTCCTCTCTTTATCGTTTCAAGGTCAATCTTTTGGGAGAGTGCAATTGCGATGACTGCAAGAGCGTTGTAGATGTTGAATCTCCCAGGGATTCCGATCTTAAAATCAGTTTCTTCGACATTAAAAGAGACTCCCTCGGAAGAAGATTCACAGTCTTTAGCCTTTAGCAGCCTAAGACCGTTCTCTTTATTTGATTCAATCCCGTAACCCCACCTGCTCCTTGCCTTGAAGTTTTTGAAATAATTGGCATGTTCATCATCAAGATTAATAACATGAACTTTGTCCGTTGAATCAAATAAATCTCCTTTCGCTTTTTTGTAATTTTCAAACCCTCTGTGCGATTCTATATGTTCGGGTGTAAGATTGGTGATAGCCACAACATCAAAGTCAATGAACAAATGTCTATTCTGCTTTATTCCTTCCGAAGTTACTTCAATGATCATATAGTCACACTTCTCATTTACCGCTTTTCTTATCATTTTTTGGACAATCATTCTGCCCGGCATCGTCATCTTAAGCATATTAATTTCCGATTTACCCGCTATCTCAAACCTTATAGAAGAAAGTAGTCCGACTTTATATCCGGCCTCCCTCAAGACGGATGACATCATTTCAACCGTTGTTGACTTACCATTTGTTCCCGTTATTCCGATGACTCTTATCTTTCTTGACGGAAATCGATACAATAATGCCCCAACAAACGAAATTGTTCCATGATAACCGTTGAGTATAAATTCCGGAATAATTTTCCTTAACTTATTTTTCATTAAACGACTTTAATATCTTTCTAATTTTAGTCTCAATGGCAAGAGTTGAATCAGACAAATCAATTACCACATCTTTAACTTCAGATCGTTTGAAACCAAGTTTAACCAGAGCTTTCATCACCTCCTCGTCATTCTGGGACAGTTTTTTGGGCTGAGTCTTTATCTTCCTTGAAACCTCAAAAATAATCGCTTGTGCTTTTCTTTGTCCCAACGAAAAAAGTTCTTTCATCAAAATTGAATCATTCTCTTTTATTCCCTTTTTCATAACGTCCAGTGATCCGATTGCCGATGCCTCAAGTGCCGTTTTTGGACCCACTCTTGATATTCCGATTAAAAACTCAAAAAGTTCCAATTCTTTCGAGGAAATAAAACCGTAAATCTCCCAAGGATCTTTTTTACTATTGGTATGACAAAATAGTTCTATCTTGTCTTTTTTTAAATTCAACAATCTCTTTTGAGACATAAAAACTCGATATCCGACACCGCCTGTGTCAATAATAACAGATTTATCATTCTTGTTTAATATCTTTCCGTAAAGATAAGAGATCATGATCTTAATGTTAGCATATAATCTATCGCCCTCCAATCCAATCTTGCCAAAAAAGAGATTTCCTGCTATCCTTTGTTTACTAAAAGAGAATAATGCCATTAACCAAATCAGCGAAAAAAGACCTTCGTCAAAGTGCCAAAAGAAAAGCTAGGAATTTTGAACGAAAAAGAAAGATGAAAAAGCTTGTTAAGAAAGTTAAAACTCTTTCTTTGTCCGATAAGATTAATGAAGCGAAAGAACTTATTCCCGAAACGACGAAAGCGATAGATAAGGCGGCCAAGGCGGGAGTCATTAAAAAAAACACCGCCTCAAGAAAGAAAGCCGGAATTTATAAAATGACGACTATAACTCAAAAATAATAGAATTGAGAGCAGCTTCGTTATCTAATTGCCCTCTTTTTATTTCCGAATCTACCAAAGCTATCTTCAGGTAGATTCTTTTTAATTCTTCCGCGGAGAACTTCTTCACTTGAGACAATGTTTTCCTGTAAACAAAAGGGTGCATTTCAAGTTCAGATGCAGAACCTTTGTCATTCTTAACTAAGTTAAGGTTGCGAAATTGAAAGTTAATCATTGATAAAATGTAAGAAATGGAGTCACCGGCTTCTATCCTTGCATATATAAGTCTCAATGCTTTCTTCCTGTCTCTTTCCGCCATTGCATCAATTGCGGGAAAAATGGTGATGTCAACTTTGGGTTTAACAAAAGAGACTACGTCTTCTGAAGTGATTAAATTTCCCATCTTATAAGTGGCAATTTTATCTATCTCGTTAGATAATGACCACAAATCATTTCCGACAGCTTTAGCAAGAAGTTTGACGGCAAGAGGCTCAATCTTAGAGTCTCTTAAAAGAAATTCCGATTCAATCCATTTTTCCAACTCAAGAGGATTTTTTATTGGACTAATCTCTATTGTCTTTTCAACATGCTTTAAAAGAGAATCTTTTTTTGAAACCAATTTGTTTTCTATAAAGATAAACATTGTTTTGTCTTTCAATGAATTCAAGGTCTCAATCTTTTTCTCATTAAGATCTCCTCTCTCTAAGAGCCCATAGATAAATAACGTTTTCTCTTCCTTGAAAAGCGAGTCTTGTTTGGCTTCATCCATCAATTGCGAAAGATCGGTTGATTTTAAATGAAAATCGAAGAAAGATATCTTTGAGTTCTTTCTCTTATTAATAATGGCATCAACCTCTCTCTTCTGTTTGTAGGAATCACTTCCTTGAATTAATATCATCATCTTTATATTTGACAAATCGGACAAAATCTTAACGATCGGCCGCCCATCTTTTTTCTCTCTATCTCGCCTCCGTCTTTTCTGAAACAAGGCAGACCTTCGCGGCCATAAACTTTATGTTCATTCTGATAACCTCCTCTTGTTCCGTCTATCAATCTATAATCACTCATACTATCCCCTTTAAGAGATATCGCTTTATTCAAAACTTTCTTCATTGACTTGAATAAAAGATTGTATTCTTCGTTACTTAACTCTGATGGATATCTGTATGGATTGATCCGTGATTCCCAAAGAATCTCATCAGAATAGATATTTCCTATACCCGATACAACTTTCTGATTCAGAAGAACCTTTTTAATGATGCTTTTCCTAACTGACAATCTCTCTTTAAACTCTTTCATCGTAATCTCCATTGCGTCTGGACCAATTTCCCGATCCATCTTCTCTTTGAGATCTTCATTATTCCAAATCTCAATCTTCGCAAATTTCCTCGGATCTGAAAGAGCTATCATCTTTCCTCTTGATAAAGTAATGACAAAATGAATATAGGAGTTGATCTTTTCTTGTAAAACATCATCTTTCGATTTCCAAAATCCTTCAATAAATTCCCATTTTCCAACCAGCAGATGGCCTGATATTTTCTGATGGATTAATAGACTCAAATCATTTTTAAGGTTGATTATGATATTTTTCCCTCTCCTCTTTACCGACTCAATCTTTTCTCCTTTTATGTCTCTTGAAGAAAAGACCCCAAGCCTGCTTGGGGTGTCTGTCCAGATATCAAGAACTCTATATCCAATTACAGAATCGGACAGACCTCTTGTTGTCGTTTCAACTTCGGGAAGTTCAGGCATAGAATCACTTATTGCCCGCCTCTTTCATAACCTTCTCAATCTTCTCAATAATCTCTCCCGGAGTAAAATGTGCCTTAATTAAGAAATCAATCGCTCCGAGTTTTAATCCTCGCTCAACATCATCTCTTTGTCCAAGGTTTGAGAGAATAACCACGGGTATATTTTCCACTTCCGGATCATCCTTAATCTTAGCTAAAACTTCAAATCCATCCATTCCGGGAAGTATCAGATCCAAGAGAATTATGTCGGGTTTCTCTTCTTTCACTTTAACGACCCCGTCCTCACCGTCTATAGCCTCCTTAACATCATACCCCTCTCTTGTCAGTTTTTGAGAGATTAGTTCTCTTAAAAATTTATCGTCTTCTACTACAAGTATTTTATAAGCCATCTTTTTTCAGGGCATCGCTCCCTGTTTATTATTTACCAATTTGTTTCACGACTTTGTCTAATACTTCTTGCGGATCAAAGTCAGTCTTTATAAGCCAATCTTTCGCTCCGAGCTTTTGAGCTAAGTCAAGCTCAACCGGTTGACCTGAATTTGAAATAATAACTATCGGTATTTTAGAAAAATCTTGATTCTTTTGCAACTCTCTCATCACATCAAATCCTCCCATTCTCGGCATCACTATATCCAATAAAATGAGATCCGGGATCGACTCTTTCACCTTATCAAGCCCTTCTATTCCATCGTTGGCAACGGAAACTTCATAACCGACTTGAGTAAGTTTTTTTTCAAGAAGATCGGCCAATATCTCCTCGTCTTCTATTATTAAAATTTTTTTAGCCATATTTTTAATGAAATAATCCTTTCCTAATATTACAACTTTTTAACGAATTCTTCAAATCCTTTCTGATCTTTCACCGGAAGGTCGAAGTAGAAGGTACTCCCTTTCCCTTCCTCTGAATCAAACCATATTTTGCCCTCATGAGCTTCAATGATATTTTTACTTATAAAAAGTCCAAGCCCGGATCCTTCAGTCTCCATTCTAATCACGTTTGTGGCCCTGAAAAACTTTCCAAAGAGTCTTTCCTGTTGATCTTTTGGAATTCCGACTCCAGAGTCTTTGATGGATACTTGAACGCGATTGTCTTTATCATTGTAAGTTATGGTAAATATGATATCTCCTCCTTTCAGACTGTATTTCATTGCATTGTCTAAAAGGTTTTGAATGACCAATGTGATCTTCTCTTGATCCGCAACCACTGTTGGCGTCTCCTTGTTCGGTTTTTTTACCTCAATCTTCAGCCCCCTTCTCTCTATCTCCACTTTATAAGAGTCTATGATGGGATCGGTTATCTCCTCAATATGCACAAGCTCCGGTTTATAAAGATACCTTCCTTCCTCTATTCTGCTAACATTAAGAAGATCGTTTATCAAATTTACCATTCTTTCGTTTGAAGCATATGTTTTTTCAACTAATTCTGCCTGTTCTTCATTCAACTCTCCGAGATCTCCGTCAAGAAGCATTCTGGTAGTCCACTTGATAGCTGACAGAGGTGTTCTTAATTGGTGAGCCGCAATAGAAACAAACTCACTCTTCATTGCTTCAATCATCTTTTCCCTGGATATGTCATGTAAGGAGACGAGAGTTCCGATTTTTTCTTCTCCTGTTATTACGGGAACGATTGAAATTTCAAGAGTCTGTCCTTTATTGATCTCAACTTCATTTCTGTCATTTTCGTCTTCGCCACCTTTGCCAAGCTCTTTTGACCTGAAAAGAATATCCAATAATGGAGAAAGATGTTCTATCTTTACCAAATCTTCTATCTTTAATCCATTTATTTCATCCGACTCTATTTTCAAAAAGTGTTCGGCTTTTGCATTGATTATTTCTATCGCATTCTCTTTATTAAAAAGTAAAAGACCATCAATAAAATTACTAATGACTGTCATTGTCTTATCTTTCTCCACTTCAGCTTCTTTCCATAATTCATCAGTCTCTTCAAGAATGTTGATTAAGGCCAATCTTGAATCGGCAAGCTCTTTTGTTTTTTCACTCACCCTCTGCTCCAATCTCTTTTGAAACTCTTTAATGTCGCTTATGTCTGAAACAGTTAGAAAATAACCGAGAAAATTACCCTCCGTATCTCTTCTGGCCAATGCTGAAATACTGACCGGGATGGCTCCTTTGTCTTTAACTAAAAGATTTGCTTCTCGTGTAATTCTCTCTCTTTTCAGTGAAATCTCTTTCTTAAACTCTTCTATCTCCTCTTTATCGAGAAAAAGAGTATCCATCTCATTTCCAATAACCTCCATCTCTCCGTAATTGGAAAGATCTTGAAATGCTTGATTTACTCCAAGAATAAGATGTAAAGGGTTTACAGTACAAAAAGCCAAAGGTAAAAAGATTGTTAAATCGTCGACATACCTCTGAAGATCGTCGCGATCTTCTCTCATTTTTCGGAGATTTTTCTCCATTGGATGCACGCCTTCTTGGTTCATTTATCGGGATTATTTTTAAAAGTGGGTCCTTTCTCTTCTTTAAGTCGTATTATCTCTTCTTCGGCGCGAGAAAGCTTCTCTTTAACTTCAATCATTTTAAGCTCTCTTCCAACCATCAGCTTGTTCATCTTTTCAAGCTCTTTTAGTTTATCTTCAAGTTCGGTGGTTCTTAACTTCACTTGGGTTTCAAGATTCTCAGCCATCTCTTTCAATTCTTGGGTTCGAGCGGCAACTCTAACTTCAAGAACTTTCTTTGATTCTTCAATTTCTTCATTCATCCTTTCCATCTCCGTTGCGTCAAGCAAGGCAAACAGATAGCCTGCCGTATCGCCTTCAGACGTTTTTCTCTCTTTTGAAAAAATACTAACAGGAATATCACCTCCTTTGTTTTTTTTAAGAATAGCTTTTCTGCCCGAAATCTCCCCCTCTTTTACAGTCTCTTTATAAATATCTCTTGGAATCACTTTTTCTACGGACTCGCCAATCAAACTGTAAGTGTCGCTCTCAACGATCTTCTCAAGAGCAGGATTGGTCTCCAGAATTACACCTTTGGGGCTCACAATAACTATTCCAATCGGAGTGAAAGAGAAGAGATCTCTGACATATTCTTCCAATAAAGCGATATCTTCTTTCAAGATTTCTATCTTTTTTTCACTGTTATCTACCATCTTATCTCAAAAATATGATCTTTGCCTTCTTTAAAACAACATTCGATTTCTTTAATCGTGACTTTATCTTTTGTAGCCATTTCGCCTATCTTCTTGAAATATCCCGAAAGATAAGTGCAAAAGACGGGATGGACATTAAAGTCTTTCAACTTTAATTTAAGGTAATTTTCTGAATGATTGATCTCAAGAGGCTCTAATGTTCCTAATGTATAATGTCTTGACCATATCATGGCAACCTTCTCAAAAACTTTCTCTATCGATAAAAAATAACGAGTAAAGAGCCTTATTGCCATTGATGTCTTTGGTGCTAAAAAACCCATATCTTTTATCCCGGAATCGTTCAAGCCTAAAGATTCGACTATAACCAAAATGGATACGGCTCTAAGACCGACCGGGTAAAAACCCGAGGTGTCAATTTTGTCATACTTAAAATCCTCATCAATCAATAGCCCGATTTGAGATTCTATCTCACCTAATTTTTCAACTCCGTCTTTAAAAAGGATAAACTTTTCGTCCGTCTGAAAAGCTATGCCTCTCGCTTCACCTTTCTGATCGATTAAGGTCCTGACTGTCTCTTTTGTAATATTCGAGTTCATACCTCATCTTATCACTAAAATTGAAGTGATTCCATAATTTTTAAAAAAGAGAAAGGTTCTTTGAGACTTTGCTGTTTTCAACTCTTTTCACAAGAGAGGAGAAGCCCATATTTTCAAAGAAAGCTGTGGCTACTTCAAACCCCCTCCAATGACAAGAGTCGAAATCAATATCTATATCAACATCGGTCCTTATTCTTGATAAATCTCTGCTCAAAAATGCATCTTCTCTACCTTTCGCTAATCTATTTCGAACATTCAATGACAAGCTCTCGTCCTCAACGGCCTTTTTGTAAATACCTTCTAAATTTTCGTACTTCATAATTAAATCTATCGCAGTCTTTTCACCTATACCAAAAACTCCAGGAATATTATCTGACATATCACCTTGTAAAGCCTTTACTTCGATCAATTGGCAAGGATTGATTCCTCTATACTCTTCACTAAAAAGGTTTCTATCATAAATCAAAAGATCTTTTATTTCCTTTTTTAAAAGAATAACCTTGGTGTTCTCTCCAATCAACTGAAGAACATCCTTGTCTCCGCTTAGAATAATTGAATCTCCCATCTCTTTATTTGATATAATATTGGCAATTGTTCCTATCATATCATCCGCTTCAAATCCTTCTTTCTCAATTATGGGAACACCCATTTTTTTTAAACCGTCTTTAATTAGAAAGAATTGATCTATTAAGTCTTCCGGCGTCGCTGATCTTTTTGCTTTATAATCACAATACTTTTCATGTCTAAAGGTGGGACCGGGCAGATCAAATGTGGTGATTATACAGCTCGGATTAATCTCATTTGCCACCCTAATCAAGACGGAAAAAAAACCGTAAACTGCATTAACTAAACCTCCTTCTTTATTTGTTAAAGGAGGAAGGGCGTGAAAAGCTCTGTGTATAACCGAATTGGAATCTATTACAAGAAATTTTCTCTGATTCATTTAGATAAAATATAACATTAAATTGACCAAAAAGAAACAAAATGATATAAAAATCCTTGTCGGGGCATAGTGTCAACGGCAGCACGAGTCCTTTGGGAGGATTTAGTTCCAGTTCAAATCTGGATGCCCCGAAAATTAAGCGGGCGTCGTATAGTGGCTATTATGACAGCCTTCCAAGCTGTAGACGTGGGTTCGATTCCCATCGCCCGCTCATTTTAAAACCTCCTCTTGAAAGAGGAGGTTTTTTTACTTAGCATATTCGATCACTCTCTTCTCTCTTATAACGATCACTCTTATCTCTCCGGGATATCTCAACTCTTCGTGTATTCTTCCAGCTATCTCTTTGGCAAGATTTCTGGATTGAAGGTCATCCATTTCATCCGGATTCACAAAAATTCTAATCTCTCTGCCAGCCGCAATGGCGTAGCTTTTACTGACCCCTCTAAAGGAATTGGCTATCTCTTCAAGGTCAGCGAGTCTTTTAAGATAATTTTCAAGGTTGTCTTTTCTTGCCCCAGGTCTTGATCCCGATATAGCATCAGCTGCTTGAACAAGCATTCCCTCTATACTTTCATAAGGATATTCCTCATGATGAGACTTAACAGCACTAATGACATTTTTCTCAATTCCAAATCTCTCCAAGACTCTGACTCCGATATCAGTATGTGATCCTTCCACTTGATGATCCAATGCTTTTCCTATGTCATGCAATAATCCGGCTCTCTTTGCTATTGTGGTATTGCCTCCAACTTCAGCAGCCAATGCTCCGGCCAAGAGACTAACCTCTACAGAGTGAAGTAAAACATTTTGACCATAACTCGTTCTGAACTTAAGTCTTCCTATCAATTGAATCAATTTTGGATCAAGCCCGACAACACCGACCTCATAAGCAGCCAGCTCTCCGGCATCTCTTATCTGTTTTGTAATTTCATTCTCGGCCCAAGAAACAGTATCTTCTATTCTGGCGGGTTGTATTCTGCCGTCTTTTATCAACTTTTCGAGAGCTATCTTGGCTATATGTCTTCTCACGGAATCAAAACCGGAAATAACAACAGCCTCGGGAGTGTCGTCTATTATGATTTCAACTCCTGTCAGTTTTTCTAAGGTCTTAATATTTCTTCCTTCTTTTCCTATTATACGACCCTTGATCTCGTCTCCCGGAATATTAACTATAGTCGTTGTAATCTCTTGTGTTTGGTCAACAGCGCATCTCTGTATCGCCGTTGAGAGTATCTCTTTTGCTCTTGACTCAAAACGCTCTTTTCCTTCTCTCTCTATCCTTCTGATTTTATCCAATATCTCTTCGCTGTTTTCTCTCTCTACATTGATTATCAGCTCTTCTTTGGCCTTCTCTTGAGTCATTCCCGCGATCTCTTCAAGTCTCAAATTGGCCTCTTTCTTTACTCTCTCTATATTCTCTTTGATCACCTTTAATCTTTCAACTCTCTCTGAAAACTCCTTCTCTCTCGTCTCTTGGGTGGCATATCTTTGATCTAACGAATTCTCTCTCTTTAAAAGGATCTTTTCTCTACTTAATATCTCGAAATTACGCTCGTCAGTCTCTTTTCTTGCCTTCTTAACGATTTGAGATGCTTCCTCCGACGCTTCACTCACTATCCGCTTAACATCCTCTTCCGCTTTCTTAATTCTACGTTGAGCTTTGACTTCAACGGTCTCATAGTTTCTCTTGGCAATCCATTGTCGAATACAGTAACCAAGAAACAATCCAACCACCAAAGACACCGCTCCTGCCGTAACCAGGGTAAAATCTATCATGTTTTTTGTCAAAACCTAACAGCTCAACACGAATCGTTTTAGAAAAGTTCCCAAGCTTAAACAAGTCAGTGAATTTTCTGTTACTTCTGATTTAGTGATGTTTTGAAAAAATTTTCCAATCGAATTTTTATGTTGAAAATGCAAGGTTTGTCAGATTAAATCTCTTATTCTCTCTTATTCTATCAGTTTTATTCAAAAAATCAAGAAAGCTCTATCCTAGGGAATAGAGCTTCCGAGTAAAATAATATTTTCTTAACCGAATATCTTTCCGAATATGCTTCCGAGTAATATCTTAAATTTACCAAAAGGGGTGACTTCTTTCCAGTCAGGTAATGGAACTTTGACTTCCAATGCTTTTGTTAGGCTACAGGAATAACTTGATCCATCGGTTATTTTTAGCGTAGCCGACCAACCTCCTTGTTGCTCAAATGTTGTTGTTGCAGTATCGGAAGAAGTTACTCTGCTCGGATTTCCTTCTTCAAATGTCCACTCGTAATAAGGAGTGCTTCCGTCATATACTTGAGATACGTTTTCATCATCTTGAGCAAAGAATGTTATAACTTCATCGACCGATATCTGCTCAGGTGAGTGAGAGAAGGCAACTAAAGGAGATGGGTGTGTTCTTTCAACCGTAAAGCTGTCCGTATACCATTCTTGAGACCAGAAATTACCGTCATGCACCCTTACTCTCCAATAGTAAGTTTTACTCCAATCCAACTCATTTTGCCAAAAAGCATCTTCTGTTGGGTCAAAGACATATCCCTTTCCCTCTGAAACGGCGACTTTCTCAAATCGATTATTTGAAGGGAAGTTTGAGTCTTCACTTACTTGAATCTCGTATCTGTCTTGAGGATCACCGTCTCTATCATAGTATTCCCAGTTGAATGTAACTGATAAGCCAGTAGCTGCCGTTGGTGTCAAACCGTGAGCACAATAATTCAAGGCTACATCAGAAGAAGTCACTTCCGGTGGAGAGTTAAGAAGATATGATGTATCAACGTTGTATGCATTTTGAGAACAGTTACCCCCATCATTACAATTAAAACTTATCCAACCGACCGGTTCAGCTCCCCAAGAGTAACCTCGTAAAGTGAAATGACTTTCTTTTTCATCAAGCCAAATTCCCGGAGAAGATCCGTCTGGACCTAACAATATCCACCCATCCCAGCCCCCTCTCTTTTCCGAAGAGATCATTGTGCCAGAACAACCTGATTCAAATACGGAGCAAGCTCGAGCCCACCCACAAATCCAACCCCTTCCTCCACAACCGTCAAGACTTCCGTAAGTATCAACTCTCGCAGAGTAGTTTGGCGTCTTTGGGTAGGGTTGAGTGGGGTCAAATGATATCCAACCGATACTTGGCGACCACGCATAACCGGTCATATTTCCGTCAAACCCAACATTTACTCCAAAATTCGGTTGAGTAACCCAAGTCGGTCCAATTATCGAACCGGTCTTTCCTCCCTGCGAGCTGTCGAAAGCACTACTACCAGATCCTTCATCAAATCTCCAATAGCCAACCAAGCCAGACTCATCTCCCTTTAAGGGATTGGTCATTCCCATTCTTATCTCTTCTATCGTTCTTGTCTTATTCCAAACCCTGACATCGTCAATCATTCCATTATAACGCCTACTGGAGTCTTCTTGTCCAACGTTAACCCAGTTGGTACTTTCAGCCGTTCCCGAGGTTGATACCGATGTATCTAATTTTCCATTAATATAAAATCTTACTCCTGAAGAATTCCAAACAACCGCAACATGAGTCCACTTATTCATCGGGATACTATTGGCGGATGAAAAATGATATCCGGCTGGAGATTTACCATACCAATAGACGGCCAACCTGTTGTTCTCAAAAACTTGGAGATAAAATCTGTCCATACGAATAATTGGAGCTCTTTGGTCTGCCGCACTCAAAGGATGAATCCAAGCTTCGACTGTTGTTTCCGTAAGCCCAAAATTAGTTCCGGGTATATAAATATAATCTCCGGAACCTCCGTTACCCGATTGATTAAAATTAAGAGAGATACCTGTAGGGTTAATCGAGTTAAAGCTTATCCATCCGACATTACTGCTCCAAGCCCATCCCGTAACATTATCACTGCTCCCAGCTTTAATTGAATTAGGAAAAGCCAAGGTGATCAACAGAGAGAAAACAAGAATTGAAAATTGTTTAAGTTTGTTTTTCATTTTTACTTCAAAATAGATTACTTCATTCTATCTTGTTTAATTTCAATTAGTCAACTCTCTAATTTCAACTTGGTGCCAATCTGACATATTGGTCATTTCACCCCAAAATTTTAATTTCTCCCTACCATGATCTTCTATTAAATCATCGTACTCAAAAAACAATGTTTCTCCTTCGAAAAGATTTACGGGTAACCCGTATTCGGGCTTTTGATCGATTCTCCAGATTGCGGGAGAAAAATTAAAAAACGAGAACGGATAATTGCTTCTTATCACATAAAGATCAACTACATCCGGAAATACACCGTTATTCAGGTTGGTCTCTATTACATCAAGAAATATCGTTGTATTCAACATCATATCCATTCCCGCCATCTTATTCTTTATCATTAAATGTCTCTTCAACATCTCTTCGCCCTCCGACGTCCCTTTCATCACCAGATATCCGTTAAAGTAATGATCTCCTAAAAGATTAAAGTTCTTCTCTGATGGAATTTTGGAAGAGAAAAAAAGCTCCTCGGCTTTAATTCCGTCACTGATTATTGAATTTTCAAGGTCTGAACCAATTGGGATGTTAATCCTTGAAAAGATTGGTTCAAAAGAATCGAGGAATATATCCATACTCATTATCGAAAGATAATAATCTATGTCTCTGCAATTATAGATGTTGGTCTCTTTTGATGGGATAAAGACAAAACCGCTCTCCGGCGCAATATTGAAAAACAAAGCCATTTCACTGTCCGGCCCGTGCTTGGAATAATAATTAGTTGTCGCCAATTTTAAATTAAAAACTGGCTTCCCGTTTCTTAGATTTCTGTAAGCATAAAAATAGTCCTCGTCGGCGGGATTTTGGAAGCAAGAAGTTTTTGCACTATAAATTTGCTCCAATTTCTTCGCTCCGCAAGGATAAAAAAGGTCTTCACTTTCCATCAATTTTGGCTCCTCAAAATCTTCTTTTAAAGAGGTGGTAATAATTGGTGATGGTGATTGATAGCTTTTTTTACCCTTTAGAATATCTTTTCTGTATTGAATCTCACCCTTGATCTCGTCTGCATTTTTAGCCATAAGTTCAAGATCGGATATTATCATCTCTTTAGTCATAAACTTAGTCACGGTGACAAAAAGATCTTTGTCCACCAAAAGATCATTTAATTTTGTTCTTAGCTCAACAATACCCGATTGATAAAGTTCAAAAGCTTCTTCATAAGCTAAAAGCATCTTGTGAGCGGCTCTCTTGTCTTTCTTTTCTAAAAATTCTCTTTGCGCCTTATCTACTAAACAAACAGATTCGAGAAAATCGGCTGGGACGATATCTTCCTTCAGCCCCGTTCGAGATAAAATCTCATTGTTCAATCTCTTTATTTCCGATATCGGCTCCAATAACTTATCACATTCTATTTCTCCGCTGGCAAAAAGAGGGTCTTCTTTGGTAATTAAGTAAAGGCTCTCAACCCCTCCTTTGTTTCTTGGGTAGAGAATAAAAATTAAGAGAACAATTAAAAATAATAGTAAAACTTTTCTAAGAAAGGGTCTCATTTTGAGATTCCGAGTTGATTAATCGCCTTCTTGATAAAAACTGAAACGATTAAGTCAGTCAAATCTCTGTCGGCTACTCTTGGTCCGTCTGAGCTTATTATGAAAGGAAGAGTCGGTCTGATTTTATCAAGAGAAGGAATGTAATCTCTTTCTAAAAAAATTTCCCTGTAGTCTTGGTATAAATTATCTGCCTGTTCGATATCCACCCCCATCTCTCTTGATAGAACCTTTACGGCTGCATCTCTGTTTTCTATAGTCAATTCAACCGCTTCCACTAAAGACTTAACCAATCGGGCAATCTTATCTTCTTTCTTTTCAATATTTTTCTGAATTGTAAAAAGATGAGGAGCTTGATAATTTATCCCTCCATGGAAATCTTTTATATCCCAGACGTAAAATCCGGAGTTGAGAAGATCTTCTACTGTATCAGGTCTGTCAATTAAGGCCATATCTATTTTGCCCTCTTTAAGCAACCTGCTCTTTGAATCATTACTTAACTCGGGAATCTTTTCCACATCCTCCACTCCCATCGATTTGAGAATCATCTCCACTTTAAGAGTATCGATTGACCTTTCGCGCGAAGCTCCGACTCTTTTAATATTACTCACACTTCCGTATTCTTCTCGACTCACCAGATAACCGTTATAACGACTCGCCAAATTTCCAATCCATCTCATCTCCACCGAAGGAGAAAAATAAAAATCGATGAGTGACGTGGGTCCGATGATAAGATCGACTTCGTCTGAAAACAGAGGTTCATATACAAAATTCTCTTTTGAGACAATTTCAACATCAAGCCCGTTCTTTTCAAACAAACCTTCACTTTCAGCGAAACGCACTATGAAGCGAGACATCAAGTCCGATTCATTATAAGCGACCGACGTAAAATCTTTCTTCGGTTCTACATTTAAAGAACTTCTTTTTCTGAAGACAAAAACCGCTCCACAAATTATCAAGATGGATAAAATAATGATTATAACCTTTTTAGGCATCGGGTTTAATCAAGTCTTGTTATTTCTCTTGCTACAACCGGCTCATCTTTCAAGACATCTCTTACCCCATTTCCCGCGATGAGAACTGAAACACTGTCAAATACATTAAAATCATCAAATGAAGCCGATCTTTCAACATAACTCTCATCTTCATTCAATGGTAAATTCAATATTTTAAGCTTGGTTGTCGGCTCCACTTTCACCGTAACTTCTCTTGAACTTTCGGAAGGATTCTCAAAGATACCGGTAAGATCCACCATGACTTCCAGCTCTCTTGTAATGGGATTTACCTTGGAAACATATCCTTCGAAAAGATCTTTCGGTTGATCTTTGATGAGTTTTATTGCCATGGCGGGAATTTCATTGTCCGCCTTTCTAATTTCAGATCTGTTCAGAAGCGAAGATAACAAAAACCCGCCTGCAAAACCGATTAAAACGATTAAAATCCAGATTATATAATTTTGTTTTTTTTCTTCCATCTTTATCTCCAAATCTATTCACTTTCAAAGCTTATAGCTTGGGAGTGTTAAACTTAATTAAGTTTACCTTAATTGATTGATCATCGTCAATATTAGCCGGTAATCCTCTTGACGATCAATGCTTTGAGTTTTCCTTCCGATCCGTAAGTAATCATGGATAATGAGTCACCTTCTCTTATCTTGTCAAAAGATATAACCTCATCATTAATTATTCTTAAGTTCTCCCCTGAAGCAATCGTGTTGACAAAAAGAGTCGTCTTGTCTGTTCGCAACTTGATCTCTTTTTTACCACCGTTTTCTTCCATCTTTACGACTAACCCATTACTTCCTCTTTTAATAAGAATCCCGTCTATTACTTTTAGTATCTTGTCTTCATTATCCAAAATAACGGATGATATCTTCTTATCTATCTCTTTCCTTTTCTTCATCTCATCGTTGGTTAATTTTTTTCCAATGTTTACAGAGCGCCTTAATCTTCCTTTTTCAAACAATTCGAGAGCTTTTGATATCTTATCCGATCCAAAGAAGAAGAGAGAGTAGAGCAATCTTTCTTTCGGGTCAGAGATGCAAAATTCAATTCTGTCCTCTTGAATAGATATCGCTTTTATCTTTTCTAATTTTTCGATTGCTTCGCCGAATTCTTCAGTGATATCTTTTCCGAAATTGTTTTTGAAATTATCAAACTTGATGAATTTTCTATAAGATAAGTTTCTTAATATGAAAGCTATCATTTCTCTTTTTTCATCAAAAACAGTCCCTAAGTAGATATAATCCGAAGGATCAACCGATATTTTATCATTCGCCTCGTATCTTATCACGCCGTTGATGTGAGAAACACTCTTATAACCAATTCCAAAAACATGATTGCGGTCATCTCTGTCTCCAAAAGAATAGTATTTTCTTCGTTGAGCCTTTTCTTTACTGAACAGATAGGCGTTGGGATCACTTAATTCTAAATTTAATTTCGAAAAGTCAGGTACGTCATATCCTTTCATCTTTGCCAAATTGCAAATCTTGTTTGAAGTTGATTCTATTATCTTCTTTTTATGTTCAAAGAAATCATCTTTCTTCATCTTCCAAAACTCATTGAGATAAAATCTCGTCGGTTGTAATGAGTAGAGGTGTATCGTATCGGGGTTCAGATCCAGAGATC